>JANWXL010000414.1 GCA_025055265.1 Roseiflexus sp. | reverse complement strand
GCGCAAGATGATCAAGAACCTGGTCATCGATGGCGACAGGGTGCGCTTTGCGGTTGAATTGACCACGCCCGCCTGCCCGCTCAAGGATCAGATTCAGCGCGAATGTGAAGAAGCGCTCGAAAAGATCGCTGGCATTCCGCGCGATCGGGTAAGCATCGAGTTTACGGCGCAGGTCCGCCCCCGCGGCGGCATTCCTGAACAGGTCGCCATCCCCGGCGTCAGCCACGTGATCGCCGTCTCCGCAGGCAAAGGCGGCGTCGGCAAATCGACGGTCGCGGTCAACCTGGCAGTGGCGCTTGCCCGAGAAGGGGCGCAGGTTGGGTTGCTCGACGCCGATGTGTACGGTCCGTCGGTTCCGCTGATGATGGGGGTGCGCTCGCAGCAACTTGAAGCAATGAGCGGTCCCGATGGCGAGCCGCGTATGCTGCCGATCCAGGCGCACGGCATCAAGATGATGTCGATCGGCTTTCTGATCGACGACCGGCAGCCGGTCATCTGGCGCGGTCCAATGGTGTCGCAATTGCTGCGGCAGTTCCTCTACCAGGTGCTGTGGGCGCCGCTCGATTACCTGATCATCGACATGCCCCCCGGCACCGGCGATATTGCGTTGACGCTGGCGCAGTCGCTCCAGAATGCCGGGCTGACCGGCGTGGTCACCGTCACGACGCCGCAGCAGGTGGCGACCGCCGATGTGCTGAAGAGCATGGAAATGTTCCGCAAGCTCAATGTGCCGCTGCTCGGCATCATTGAGAATATGGCGTATTTTATCGCGCCCGATACCGGCAAGCGCTACGACATCTTCGGCTCCGGCGGCGCAGCCCGCCTGGCAGGGCAGCTCGGCATCCCGCTGCTGGGGCAGATCCCCATCGGGTTGAGCATCCGCGAAGGGGGCGATCACGGTCTGCCAGCAGTGCTCAGTGATGAGCCGGATGCTTACGCCGACGTCTTCCGCGAGATTGCGCGCAAACTGGCGGCGCGCATCAGCGTCATGGAGTACGCATAGAGGGAACGATGCAGTACGATGATGTACGCCGGATGACCATCCCGCTGTACACTGCCGATCAGGTACGGCAGACGCGACCGCTCTACCCGACTGATACGCCAGCGCATGATTCGTATGGACGCCGGATCGATTACCTGCGCATTTCGCTGACCGACCGCTGCAACATGCGCTGCGTCTATTGCATGCCGGAGATCGGCATGAAGTTCATGCCGCGCCCGGAGTTGCTGACGACCGACGAACTGCTGCTGGTGGTGCGCGCGGCTGCCAGAGCCGGTTTCCGCAAAATCCGCCTGACTGGCGGCGAGCCGACGCTACGCCCCGATATTGTCGAGATTGTGCGGGAAATCAAGCGCACCCCCGGTATCACGCACGTTGCGATGACGACCAATGCGCTGCGTCTGGAGAAACTTGCCGAACCGCTGAAAGCCGCCGGTCTCGACCGGGTGAACATCAGCATCGATACGCTCGACCCGGAGAAATTCCGACGCATGACGCGCGGCGGGTCGTTCGAGAAGGTCTGGGCAGGCATCGAAGCCGCCGACCGCGTGGGACTGCATCCGATCAAACTCAACTCGGTCGTTGTGCGCGGGATGAACGATGACGAGGTTCCGCAACTCGCCGCGTTGACGCTCCGCTACCCCTGGGAGATGCGTTTCATCGAGGTCATGCCGCTGGCTGGCGTGGCAGAACTGGCGCAGAGCAGCGTCGTGACGAGCGCTGAACTGATCGCGCGCCTGGAGTCGGTCTATGGTCCGCTCGAAGACCTGGGGCTGGCGCCTGCTGACTCGGCGCGGCGCTATCGCATCCCTGGCGCACCGGGGAAACTGGGGTTCATCAGTTCGGTGAGCGAACCGTTCTGCGCAACGTGCAACCGGATGCGGCTCACATCCGACGGTCGCCTGCATCTCTGCCTGCTGCGCGATAACGAGGTCGATCTGCGTGCCGCCATCCGCAGCGGCGCAACGCTCGATGAAATCGAGCAGATCATTCGCCACGCGGTGGCGCTCAAACCCTGGGGGCACGGTCTTCCCGAAGGCGTCCTGCCCACCCTGCGCGGCATGTCGGAACTCGGCGGATAGTCTATTTAGATATTGTGTTTCTTGCATAACTCTGGTATACTCCAATGGAGTTTGAGAAAATAATCCAGTGTTGCCGGATCTAGCCCGCGCAGGCGGGCTTCGCAACCGTAGCCCGCGGCTTCAGCAACCGTAGCCCGCGGCTTCAGCCGCTAGGCGCAAGGTGAATGACGAATTATTTTGTGAATGTTCATTAGAAGCGTCAGCATACCGAACGTTCACCGACGACCAGGATCGTCGTCAGCGATATTGGCGCGATACACCCATACAAAAACCAGTCAGGAGGCGTACACGTTATGGCAACCATCGAACAGGACGTGATCAATCAGCATCAGGATCACGAATTCCCGCCGGTGCTCGAAATCACCGAAGGCGCATCGCTCCGCCTGCAGAGCATGATGAAGGAGCGCAATCTCGAAGGGTACGGTCTGCGCGTCTTTGTCTCCGGCGGCGGGTGCTCCGGTCTGCAGTACGGCATGACTTTTGACAACGAAGAGCGCTTCGGCGATACCGTATGGAACGCGCACGGTCTGCGCGTCATGGTCGATCCGATCAGCGCGCGGTATCTGATGGGCGCCACGATTTCTTACCAGCAGGATAACATGCTGGCGGGCGCGTTCAAGATCGACAACCCGAACGCGGTGTCGAGCTGCGGCTGCGGTCACTCCTTCCGCACGAAGGAACAGCAGGCGACCGACGACGATTACGACGGGTATGGCGGCGGCGGCGGGTGCTGCAGCGGCCACTAGGCTCGTCCATCTCATCCGTTTCCCGAAGAGACGTTGCAGTGCAACGTCTCTTCGTGTTGCCAGGCAACGTCTCTTCGCGTGTTCTGATGTCGCATCCGATCCCGGTTTCGCGCGCGTAGCAAATTATAGCGAGCGGCATGGAGGAGCGGTCCTTGCGGATCGACCCTTCCGCGCTGCGCTACTGACGATCTGGCAGGCGGATATGGATCATTATCTCGAGGGTATACGGCTGTTTAATGAAGGCGAATACTGGCATGCGCACGAGCAGTGGGAAATCTGCTGGCTCAACGCGCCGCAGCCGGAAGCAATGTTCTACAAAGGCATCATTCAGGCGGCAGCAGCCCTCGAGAAGTGGAAGCGCGGTCAGCCGCGCGGGATGCGCCTCAACTACGCCAAGAGCCGTCCCAAACTCATGGCAGCTGGCCCCACAATGCACGGCATGGATGTTGCGGCGTTAATCGCCGCCATGGACCGGTTTGTTCTGAGCGGCGGCCCGCCAGCGCCAGTGCCGCGTATCACCCTCGATCCGCCGACTGCCGCCGCGCTTGATGCGCATATACGATCGCTCGAGACAGATCTGCATCATGGATGAGGAATTGCTGCCGTGGTTATGCTGCCCGACGTGCTCCAGTGCGCTCGATCTCCGTGATTCACGTTGCGATGCTCACGGCGAGATCGTGGCTGGCAGGCTGCACTGCGGCTGTGGAGCGGTCTACCCTATCCGCGACGGCATTGCCGATTTCCTCGGTCCTCCCCGTCCGCCGACGATCGCGCAACTGACGAACGAACTCCCGGCGACCGCCTGGGCATACGAACGGCTCTGGCGTCCCTTCGCGCTGACGCTGTTGAGCGGCGAGTCGTTCCCCTATCAGCGCGAGCTGGCGCTGGTGACGGAATGGGTTGATGCAGCGCGCGGCGGATTGTTCGTTGACGTCGCCTGCTCGAACGGTCTGTACGCGCGCGCGCTGGCGCGGGCTCTACGTCACGCTCCAGGTCACGTGGTCGGGATCGATCATGCACTGCCGATGCTGCAGGAAGCGCGCCAGCGCGCGCGCGCCGCCGGGGTGCGGGTTTCGTACCTGCGCGCCTCGGCTCAGGCGTTGCCGGTCGCCAGCGGCGCAGCATCCGGTGTGACGATCGGCGGATCGCTCAACGAAATCGGCGATCTCGACGCCTGCCTGCGCGAGGTGCGGCGCGTCCTTGCTGATGATGGCCGCTTTGTGGCGATGACCCTGCTCACAGCGCGGAGCGCCGTCGGACGCGCCGTACAAGGCGCCGTTTCCGTCGGCGGCATTACATTCTGGTCACGTGAGGATCTGCTCCAGCGCTTCCGCGCCGCCGGGCTGCATCCACAGCGCGATGAACAGCACGGTATTGTCCTGTTTACGCTGGCATCCCCCTGCCGGGAGGACTCCGATGGCAAAAGCCACCCTGCTGTTTCTGGCAACCGATGACGGCCTGGCGCTCTTCAGTGATCCCGCCGGTCAGGGACGCTGGGTCCGCAGCATTCACGTTTTTCAGGGATCGGCGGTGCGGTCAGTCTGGGTCGATGCATCCAATCCGCTGATTGCCCTGGTCATTGCCGACGGACGTGTGCATCGCAGCACGGATGGCGCTCAGACGTGGACTGCGGCGACCATCGACGAGCCGCTGGCGCCTGGGGCTGCGCTGTACGGCGCTCCGCGCCAGCCGTCATTTGTCGGGTTGTTGTCGGGTAATACGCTGTTCGCCAGCGACGACGCGGGCGCCGCCTGGCGCCGGATCGCGCTCCCTGGCGCATATGACGCGTTCGTTATCGATGATGAGGAACGGTTCTATGGCGCGCTGGGTACGCAGGTGCTGGCAAGCGACAATCATGGCGCGACCTGGGAACTATATGGCGCGCCGTTATCAGGCGCTCCTCGCGTGCTGGCAGCAGTGCCCGGAACAGCGGGAACCCTCTGCGCCCTCGTTGAGGGGCGCGTATACGCCAGTGAACGCACCGGCTGGCGCCTGATCGACGGCACGCCAGGTGAAGCAACCGCCTTCATCCCGCTGGCAGGCGCAACGCCAACGCTGATTGCGGCGCTTGCAGGCGGCGGAACGGTGCGCGGATCTCTCGACGGCTGGGAACCGGCGATTGCAGCGCTTCCCTGGGAAGGCGCAGCAACGGTTCTCAAGCCCGCCAGATATCATATGGACGTCGCATTTGTTGCATCTGCTGCGGGAGAGGTTGCAATCAGCGTTGATCGGGGTCGTTCCTGGACCCCTGTGCGCCGTGGTCTGAGCACTGTGCGCGACATCGCCGCCGCTCGCCTGGCATGATGTCGTGATCTTGCTGTGCAAGGCTTTGACAAGAGATGTGCGTTGTGCTAATCTACGAATCGAGTCCGTGGGAAATTTAACAATCATGGCGAGGAATCATACGGCAATGGCGCAACCTCCAGCTCTCGGGCAACTTTCAACAGCGCCCGTTTTCAATACCAAAGCAGTCGCGCGCGAGACCGGCGTTCCGCCAGACACCTTTCGCGCCTGGGAGCGCCGCTACGGCATCCCGTGCCCGCAGCGCACGCCTGGCGGTCATCGCCTCTATTCGGAGCGCGACATTGCCATTATTCGCTGGCTGCGCGATCGCACTGCGGAAGGGGTCAACATCAGCCATGCGATTATGCTGCTGACCAGCGTGACCGATCAGGCGCCGCCTCATGTTGAGCCGGACGCGACCCGCTCGATTGATCGCATGGTCGATGAACTCGTAGTCGCGCTGACGACGTTCGATGCCCAGAATGCGGAACGCCTGGTGTCGGAAGCGTTTGCGATGTATCCGTTCGAGCAGGTGCTGCTGGAACTTATCCAGCCGACGATGGTAGAGGTCGGTGAACGCTGGCACCGCGGCGAGATCAACGTCGCCGCCGAGCATTTTGCGACGGAGTTCGTGCGACGGAAACTGGCAAGCCTGCTGAATGTGTTTGAGAACCAGGTGCAGCGCGACACGATCGTCGTGGGGTGCGCACCGCAGGAACTGCATGACCTGGGAGTGATGTTCGCCAGCCTCTTCCTGGTGCGGCGCGGGTGGCACGTGGTGTATCTGGGCGCACAGGTGCCGCTTGCCGACCTGCTCGAAACCATCCGGAAGGTCAGGCCAAAGCTGGTCTGTCTTTCGGCGTCGACGCTCGAAACGGCGATGAACCTGCTGGAAGTGGCGCGAGCCGTCCAGCAAGAGTTTCCTCACGTTCATTTCGGGTACGGCGGTCGCATCTTCAACGTCAACCCCGAACTGTGCGCCGCTATTCCAGGTGTCTTCCTCGGCCGCGATGCGCGCGAACTGGTGCAAACCGTCAGTGCAATTATGTCGGGCAACGGTGCATCCATCCCTCCTCAACGCTCGTAACGTTTTGTAGAGCCAATGATGATAGCGACTTGCGCAAATAGCGCTATAATGTCGCCCTGAAGACGCCATCCGGTTGAATGCACAACCAGCCAGCGCGCCCCGTTCATTCTGTGCGCGCGTGCCTGGCTCGACGGCGAGGTATGCCGCAGATCTCTGTGCAGGGAGCGCAGTGCAGGGGCTGCGCATTGTTGTCGGGAATGACGATCAGTGCGTCATTCCTGTAACTGCATTGTCGATCATAGCAGTGGAACTGATAGTTTCAGAAGAGGGGCCATGGCATCGCTCCAGCATTCCGCCAGCATACCGGTTCGAGCATTTGGCGAGCGCGAAGCGCCGATCCGCGATGCCGCGGCCCTGCTCGCCAGCCTGCGTCACCTGGCTGAACCCGATGTGATCGGGTATGAGACGCATGCTATCGACGCTCTGCCGTCGCTGACGCTCGACGCGGCATACCGGCATTGCGTTGAAATTACGCGTATCAATTCGCGCAGTTTCTATCTGAGCTCGCAATTCCTGCCGCGCGAAAAACGTCTGGCTGTGCGCGCGCTGTATGCGTTCTGCCGCACCAGCGATGACACGGTTGATCGCGCGACTGACGACCCGGCGCGAGCGCTTGCTAACTGGGTGGCGCGCGTCCATGCCCCGCATCCGCCTGCCGACCATCCGGTCTTGCTGGCGTGGGACGATACGGTGCGACGCTACGCGATCCCGCGTTTCCTCGTAGACGAATTGCTGGCCGGGATTGCGATGGATCTCACTGTCCACCGATACGAGACGTTCGATGACCTCTGGCTCTACTGCTACCGCGTCGCCTCGGTAGTGGGGCTGCTTTCAATGCACATTATCGGGTATCGTGATGGTGCAGCGCCATATGCGGTAAAGCTTGGCGTAGCGCTTCAGTTGACGAACATTCTGCGCGATGTCGGCGAGGATGCGCGACGCGGACGGATCTATCTTCCTCAGGAAGACCTGCGCCGTTTCGGTCTGACAGATGATGATATTCTTCAGGGTCGTCTTGATGATCGTTTCCGTGCATTGATGCGCTTCGAAATGGAACGCGCCCACGCGCTGTATGATGAGTCCTGGCCCGGCATTGCACTGCTCGATCCCGATGGCCGGATGGCCATCGCTGCTGCTGCGGAGATTTATCGCGGCATTCTGCCGCGCATCGTCGCCAACGACTATGATGTGTTCCAGAAGCGCGCCTACGTTCCGCTGACCGGCAAGATCGCAATCCTCTGGCGCACCTACTGGAAATTGAATCGCCTGATCAAGGAGAATCGCTAAAGCGCCCGGCACTGCGAAGCATCCCAGCGCGACGCCGGATCAACCTCCTCGGGCAGGGTGACGATGTCGAACCGACGCCGTCGCAAGAACGGCAAACGCGAGGAGGTTGCGTAATCCTCACAACGCAGGCGATGCGTGCACAGCGTGTCTGTGAGGGCTATAATATCTTTCAGGCAGCGGTAGCAGTGTCTTGGAATATGCCTATGACTGCATCCAGGCACATTATCGTCACCGGCGCCACCGGGCTGATCGGCAAGGCGCTTTGTCGCCGCCTGATGGCGCGTGGCGATCGCGTGACGGTCTTCACCCGCCGACCGGACGCCGCCCGCGCTGTGCTTCCCGGCGCCGCGCAGTATGTCGCGTGGGACGCTGCGACCAGCGGCGCGTGGGAGTCTGCCCTGGCAACCGCAGATGCCGTTGTCCATCTGGCAGGTGCGTCGATCGCCGGTCGGCGCTGGACGCCTGCCTACAAACGCGAAATCCTCGAGAGCCGCACTCACAGCACGCGCGCGCTGGTTGAGGCAATGGCCCGCGCCGCGCGTCGCCCTTCGGTGTTCGTGTGCGCTTCCGGCATCGATTACTATGGTCCGCGGGGCGATGAGCCGGTTGATGAAAGCTTTCCCCCAGGACGCAACTTTCTGGCGCAGGTGTGTGTGGCATGGGAAGGAGAAGCATGTCGCGCTGCAGACCTTGGCGTTCGCACAGTGATGATCCGCACTGGAATTGTGCTCGACCGTCACGAGGGCGCGCTGGCACGACTGCTCCTGCCGTTTCAACTGTTTGTTGGCGGTCCCATCCTTCCCGGAACGCAATGGTGGTCGTGGATTCACCTGGACGATGAAGTAGGACTGATCATGCGCTTCATCGACGATGAGCGCGCCAGCGGCCCCTTCAACGGCGTGGCGCCGGAACCGCAGCGTAACCGTGATTTCAGCGCGACTCTGGGGCGTGTGCTTGGACGACCTTCGTGGTTGCCATTGCCCGGATTTGTGCTTCGCCTGCTCCTTGGCGAAATGGCGCCTGCCCTGCTTATCGAACGTCAACGCGCCGTACCGGCGAAAGCGCTGGCGCTCGGGTATCGATTCGCCTATCCGACGTTAGAACCGGCGTTGCGCGCGGCGCTGGCGCGCTCGTCATAGGAGATAAACCATATGCGCGTTCCCTTGACACTTGTCGCTATGCTGACAACGCTTGCATTCGTCGCTGGCTGCGCCATGCCGTCAGTTGACCTGCCGCGTCCTGTGACGGTAGAACAGACCGCTGCCCCGACCGCCGTTGTTCAGGCAGATGCAACCCGCACGCCTGTCACGCCGTCAGCGCCGACGTCAACCCCGGCGCCGTTGCCCGCGCGGGCGCCGGTACCCACGCTTCCACCAGAGTTGACCAATCCGCTTGAAGCGGAACAGGCGGCGCTGATTGCGCTCTATCGGCGGGTGAATCCGTCGGTCGTCAGCATCGAAGTGGTCGTCGATCATCCGCCGGTCGGCGGCGCTCCCTTCACCATCCCTTCCAGCCAGGGTTCCGGCTTTCTGTTCGATGACCAGGGACATATCGTCACGAACAATCACGTCGTTGAAAACGGCTCGAAATTTCAGGTGCGCTTCTCCGATGGCACGGTGTTGCTGGCGCGTCTGATCGGCGGTGATCCAGGGAGCGATCTGGCAGTCCTGAAGGTTGATGAACTGCCGCCTGGCGTGGCGCCGCTGCCCCTTGCCGACTCACGCACTGTGGAAGTTGGACAGCGCGCGATTGCTATCGGCAACCCGTTCGGTTTGCGCAACACCCTGACGGTTGGCGTTGTCAGCGGTATTGGGCGCAGCCTCAGCGGTCCGGCGAGCAGCAGCGGCGGGCGTTTCCGCATTCCTAACATCATTCAGACCGATGCGGCGATCAACCCGGGCAATTCGGGCGGTCCGCTGCTCAATATCTACGGCGAAGTTATTGGCGTCAACACCGCTATCAGCAGCGGTTCCGGCGCATTCGAGGGCGTTGGATACGCGGTGCCGTCCAACGCCGTCAGCCGCGTGGTCCCGGCGCTCATCCGCGATGGTCGCTATGACCACCCGTGGATGGGCATCGGTATGCGCGACGTTGATCCGCTGCTGGCGGAAAGTCTGGATCTGCCGGCGCGCCAGGGAGTGCTGATCACCGAAGTTGTGCCCGATAGCCCTGCAGAGCGCGCCGGATTGCGCGGCGGAACACGGCGTGTCATGATTGGCGGTCGTGAGACTCCCGTCGGCGGCGACATTATTATTGCCATCAATGGCCAGCCGGTGCGCGACAGCGATGAACTCGTCAGTTATCTCGAACTCGAAACGTCTGTCGGCGATACTGTGGTTATGACCGTGCAGCGCGGCGACCGCCAGGAGCAGATTACGATGACGCTCGGCGCGCGCCCGCGTGAGTGACGCCCATCATTCTGGAACGTCCCACGACGCATCCGCCTGGAGCGCCTGCGCCAGACGCCGCTTGTATTCCCATCGCGGAATCTCGATCAGCCCAAATTGCAGCAGGTGCGGCGATCCGAGGAACTGTGAGTCGAGCAACACATACCCGCCGCGCCGCAGTCGCTCGACGAGATGTACCAGCGCGACTTTGCTGGCGTCGCGCTCGCGGCTGAACATGCTTTCGCCTGCAAACAGACCCCGGATCGCCACGCCGTACAACCCTCCGACCAACCGTCCATCACGCCACGCTTCGACACTGTGCGCAAACCCCATCCGGTGCAGCGCAGTGTACGCCTCAATCATCTCGTCCGAGATCCACGTGGTCTCGCGTCCTGGCGCCGGTTCGGCGCATGCGCGCATCACCTCGGTGAAGGCAGTATCAGTACGAATCGTAAATATGCCTTTACGAACGGTTCGCGCCAGGCGGCGCGGCACATGAAACGTCTCGAGCGGCAAAATCGCACGGGGATGCGGGTCGTACCAGAGGATGACGCCGCGATCGTCCGCCATCGGGAATATACCCCGGCAGTACGCGGCGATCAGCATTTCAGGCGTGAGCATAACGTCGATGACGGATCACATCTCGACGAAGTACGACTTGCATGCCGCCGCCAGCAACTCCCGCGACATGGTCGGCGGCACCCCGAGAAAACGGGCGTAATCGATCACCTGGTCGATCAGATCGCGCGGGTGAACAGCACGCAGCTCCAGTTTGCGACGCGGGTACTCCACCTCAAGCAGATAGCGCAGCCCGTCATCGCTGTACGGCACATTCTTCGCCTTGCAGACGCGCCGCATAATTTCACGGTATTCAGCAGGCGTGGGATTGACGATCTCGATCTTGTAGCGGATGCGACGCAGGAAGGCTTCGTCGACCAGTTGCTTCGGCTCGATATTGGTCGAGAAAATAATCAACTGATCGAATGGAACTTCGATCTTCTTGCCGGTGTGCAGGGTCAGGTAATCAACCCGCTTCTCGAGCGGCACGATCCAGCGGTTGAGCAGGTCGCGCGGGCGCATCTGCTGCCGTCCAAAGTCGTCGATCAGGAACAATCCGCCGTTGGCTTTCAGTTGCAGCGGCGCCTCGTAATACTTGCTGTACTCGTCATACTCGAGGTCGAGCGACCCCATGTTCAGTTCACCGCCAGCAATGACCACCGGACGCTTCGAGAGCACCCAGCGCTGATCGTACATGTACTCCTGCCCCTCCGGCAGCGGGCGGCGCTCGTGGTGGATCGGATCGAACACGCGGATGATCTGCCCATCGACGATAATGGCATACGGAACCGCAATCGAATCCGAAAGCAACCGCGCAGTCGCCTCGGCAATTGACGTCTTGCCATTTCCGGCATGCCCAAAAAGAAAAATTGATCGACCGGAATTGATCGCCGGTCCAAGCTGAAGCAGGATCGAGTCGCTGAGCACCAGGTGGCTGAACGCTTCACGAATGGCCGCTTCGGTCACCACCAGACCCTGCGTCGTCTGCCGACGCATGATGTCGCGATAGTCATTCAAATTGACCGGCGCCGGTCCCAGATATTGCGTTCGCTCTCCAATCTCCTTGGCACGCATCATGCCTTTTGATGTCGCCTGATAACGATACGCTTTTTCACCCAGACCGGCGCTGCCCTTCACTTCAGCCATCTGCTCGTTGCGCAGGTAGGTCATCGCTCGATCAAGGACGTTCTCCCATGGCAGACACAGTAATTCCACCAGTTGCAAACCGGTCATCTCACCGACCACATAGAGGGCGCGCAACATCTGATCGGCGATGAACGAAAGCGTCAGCCCGGTGGCCTCGATGCTGCGTGGACGAGGCGGGAGCAGCGGTGCAGAAGCCTCCGCCTGGGTGTTCTGAGAAATCATTGGCTGCATAACGACTCCCCCGCGTTAAGTATTCGCGCGACGCCGACAAGATTGTTCACGTGTCAATTGCCGTAGTATAGCATGACAGCAGCGTGACATACAATGTTTCATAGACATCAGGGTGCGGGCATGATGTGTCAGAAACCGCCGTCTCGCTGCGGGCTGAAGCCCTGGCTGCGATCGTGCAAGCCCCTCCGGGGCTGGTCCGCGCGCCGGGCGCCGCTCCAGACGCCAAAGAAACAGCGCGATGGCGAACGAAGTCGCGCC
>JANWXL010000373.1 GCA_025055265.1 Roseiflexus sp. | reverse complement strand
TCGATGGATGGTCTGCGCCTGCGGAAGTTGCGCCTGCAGTACCGTGTGCCGCAGGAAGATGATGAGGTTCACGCAACGCGCAGCGAGGAGCGGAACAATGAATGAACTGACGCCGGAACTGATAGAACTTCTCGCCGCCGCTGCTGCAGCGCGTGAACGCTCCTACTGTCCCTACTCAACGTTCGCCGTTGGCGCCGCCGTTCGCACCGCCTCTGGTGCGCTGTTCTATGGCTGCAACATCGAAAATGCCGCTTACCCCTCAACCATCTGCGCCGAACGGGTGGCGTTGTTCAGCGCCTATGCATCCGGCGAACGCGAGATCGCTGCGCTGGCGATTATTGCCGACACGCCGGAACCGGTCAGTCCGTGCGGCGGATGCCGCCAGGTGATCTTCGAACTGGCGCCGCGTGCAGTTGTCCTCCTGGCAAATCTCTACGGCGCGTGGCGCATCACTTCAGTCGAGGAACTTCTCCCTGCCGGGTTTACGCTCATCGACCGTTCAGGCAAACGGTAGGGCGCCCCAGGCTACTGCAACCCGGTCACCAGTCCAGCATACTTCTCTGCCAGCACGCGCGCCTGCTCGTCACTGCTGCCTTCGGCAATCACGTGAAAGAAGGGACCGTCGGGATCGGGCAGGATCAGCACCCATTCGTCGCCAAGATCGATCTTCACCCCATCAACCTGGTCGAGTTTGCGATCCTGATACTGCTGATTCAGAATACGCATGACTTTGCCCTTGAATTCCCAGCGGCAGGGCACTCGCGCCTGGCTCATGAAATAGGGCGGCAGGTCGCGTACTATCTCGGACAGACGCGCCTGCTGGATCGCCAGCAGTTCCACGATTTTCACGATAGCGAACATCCCGTCGGCAATCGGGTAGAACGAGGGGAAGATCACGCTTCCGGCGCCATCGCCCAGCAGGAGCATATCACGATTGGCCGCCGCTGTGCGCATGAGCGCTCCGAGCGTGGCGCGAGTGCGGACAATCTTTCCGCCGTACCGGGCAGCAATCATCTCGAATGCACGTGGCGCCGTCACCGGCACAGCAACCGTGCCTCCGCCATTCACCGCCATCGCCAGCGCCGTGATGGCTGCCAGCGCCTGCATCCCTGGAAGTCGCTTTCCAGTGTCATCAACCAGGAAGATTTTTTCGCCGCCTGGATCGAGCCGCGCCCCCAGCGACGCTTCAAGAACCGGCGTGATCCGCGCCAGCCGTTCCATGCCCGCCTCAAACTGCTGCGGCGTCTGAAACAGGAGTTGCGCGTCGAGATTGGCGTTCAGTTCAACTGCGTCGATGTGAAGTCGCCGCAGAATGGCCGGGAGGAAATTCGACGTGTTGGCGTTCGCGTAGTCGATCACGACCTGAAAGTTGCGCGCAATGCTGGCGAGTGCATCAGGACGCAGGGCGCCAAGGAACATATCGGTGTAGATCTGATTGATATGCTCCACCTCGTTGATGCGCCCGATTTCGTCGAGATAGACGCGCCGGTAATCCTCGCGGAAGAAGACCCCTTCGATCTTGCGCTCGGTGGCAGTGTCGATATCGAGTCCGTCAGCGTCAAAAAACTTGATGTCCACCACGCGACTGTCGAGCGGCGACAGGCGAACGTGAACGCCGACAGCCGCATTGATGGCGCGGGTAATCACGCGCGCGACCGTCAGCGGCACGTCGTGGAGTTCGGCGACATGCACGCCAGCCGAGGGCAAACCGGAAACCAGTCCGCGCTTAATCATGCGTGGCGTGAATTGTTTATCGCGACTTGTCGTCACCACAGCGCCGCGCGGATGGTTTGCGCCGAAGGCGGCGCCGAGGCGAGCG
>JANWXL010000371.1 GCA_025055265.1 Roseiflexus sp. | reverse complement strand
TTCGCGGGCTAGATCTGGCGATAAAAATACAGATTATTCTCTCAAGCTCCATAAGCCCTTGCTGAGGTCATGAAAGCCCCTCTGGGGCTTCCACGTCCTGAGCGAGGGCTAACGCAGAAGCATGGTATTATTTTCCGCCAGGGGTATTGCCGAAACCGGCAATTTTATCGCAGATTGAATTGAAGGCATGACGTTTCGCCTTTACATCTTCGCATCAGCCTTCAGAAGCGCTGCAGGATGCCAGTCGCAGGGATGCCAGGTTGCAGCTCAGGAGACTCTTATCTGTCCTTCACGAGATCTGAAGACAGAGCTGCTACAGTACAATACACAGAGGACTGCCAGGTGAGTTTGTCAGAAACAGCAGCCGCTCGTTGCGCCACGCGCTATCACCTGGCACAGAACAAACCTTCAGACACGAGGAGATGATGGATACTGACGACCGTCCAATAGGGCGCATTCTGACGCGACGAGAGGTCCTGGCGCTGCTCGGCGCCTCTGCTGCCGCGCTGCTGGTCGGCTGCGGCGCAGCGGGATCGAGCGGAACTACCGGGACGCCGGTCGGAAGCGCGCCTACTATAGCGCCAGTCCGACCCGAAGCGACTGCTACATCCGGTGTACAGCCAGCGCTTTCGCCTTCTGCGACATTGGCGCCGACCGCTGCTCCGGGTGAGTCATCTGCTATTGCCACGGCAGCGCCAACAGCCAATGTCAACGCAGGAGTGAGCCGACCGGCGCCAGCGTGCGTTGTGCGCCCTGAGCAAACCGAAGGTCCATTCTTCGTCGATACGCGCCTGAATCGCGCGGATATTCGTTCCGATCCCGCCAGCGGCATAGTCAAAGAAGGACTGCCACTGCTACTCACCTTTGTAGTCAGCCAGGTCAGCAGCACCGGTTGTACACCGCTCAGTGGCGCAATGGTGGACATCTGGCACTGCGATGCTCAGGGCGTCTATTCCGGCGTGCGCGATCCCCGTGTCGACACCCGCGATCAATTGTGGCTGCGTGGCTACCAGATGACCGACGCCAGCGGCATCGCAACATTCACAACCATCTACCCCGGCTGGTATCCGGGACGCACCGTCCACATCCACTTCAAAATTCGAACGACCAATGCTGCCGGGCAGGTCTACGACTTCACATCGCAGCTCTACTTCGACGACGCCATCAGCGACACCGTATTTGCCCAGGCGCCCTACGCGGGCCGGGGACGCCGCACGACCCTCAATCAGAACGATGGCATTTTTCGACAGAGCGGCGATCAACTCATGCTGAAGCTGACGCCGCTTGATCAGGGGTATGCGGCAACCTTCGGGATCGGAGTCAATCTTGGGTAGGAGGCTTATTCAGCAGCACAACCACAGAACAGAGGCACAGAGGACATGACGAGGTCATTCGCTTATTCGCCAACCCATTCGTTGACCCATTCGTTTATTCGTTGATCCATTCGTTGACCCATTCGCTTATTCGCTGACGCATTCGTTTATTCGTTGACCCATTCGTTTATTCGTTGATCCATTCGTTGACCCATTCGCTTATTCGCTGACGCATTCGTTTATTCGCTGACCCATTCGTTTATTCGTTGACCCATTCGTTTATTCGTTGACCCATTCGTTCATTCGTTGACCCATTCGTTTCCGGGAGAGACACGTGGAACCAACCGAAAGCGACCCCTGGGGTGACCGGTTCAGCGACGCGGAACGCGCGCTCCTTGCGCCGTTCGT
>JANWXL010000321.1 GCA_025055265.1 Roseiflexus sp. | reverse complement strand
CCGTTCTGCCAGATCGAACGCCAGCCCGGTCAGATCAATCGCTTCCTGGATAGTCGCGGGCGCCAGCGTCAGCGGGCGAAAATCGCCGTGCCCCGCCGAACGGGTCACCTGAAAATAGTCCGACTGGCTGGCGGCGATGTTGCCCAACCCGGGACCGCCGCGCATGACATCAACCACCACGGCGGGCAGTTCGGCGCCAGCGATGTAGCTCAACCCTTCCTGCATGAGGCTGATGCCTGGACCGGATGACGAGGTCATCGCACGCTTGCCGGCGCAGGCAGCGCCGTAGACCATGTTGATGGCGGCTACTTCGCTCTCAGCCTGCACGAATGCACGCCCAAGCTCAGGCATGCGCCGCGACAGATACTCGAGGAGTTCGGTCTGCGGTGTGATCGGATAGCCAAAATAGGCATCAAGGCCAGCACGGATCGCCGCCTCGGCAATCGCTTCATTGCCTTTCAGAAGTTCTCGCGCCATTGCGATCTCCTCTATGATTGCCCGGACAATTACAACGCTGCTTCCAGAGCGCACACGCCGCCAGCCGTGACGCTGGCTTTGACGGAGAACGTGCGATAGACCGTAATTGCCGCTTCAGGGCATACCAGAGCGCAAATGGTGCATCCGGTGCACTTGCCGTCGGGATCGCGCAGATGCGCGGGATGATGACCGGCAGCATTGAGCGAAACCGCCAGATGCACGACGCCTTTGGGACAGAATGCAACGCACAAACCGCATCCTTTGCAGCGTTCCGTATCCACAATGATGCGTCCCCGAACCATCTCGACCTCCGATCAATAAATAAACTCGTGAATATCGTACATGGCGATCTGCGGACCAGGCGACTCAAAGCGTAAGCCTGCCACAATCGCCTGACGTTGTGCGTGAAGTTCGGCGTTGTCGAGTGGTCGAATGCCCGCTTCCGCTGCACGCACGCTGTATGGCGCACGCGCGCGTTCGACGAGCGTGCTGAAGTAGATAATATCTCCGGCGTCGAGCGGCAACCGGTTGAGCAACGCAATCGTATCAGCGACATGCCCGGCGGCGAAGCGGTCGCCCCCCAGCCCGATGAGAATGATCAGGCTCACCGCAATACCCGCCTGCTTCAGCGCCGCAACCGTCTCTGCAACGTCGGCGGCGCTCGATGGCTTCTGAACGAACTCGAGCAGCGGATCGTGTCCGCTCTCCAGTCCAATGCTCACCCGCTTCAATCCCAGCGCGCCCAGGCGCGCATACTCCTCCACGCTCTTCTTCCTGCCGGTCAGTGCGTCCAGGAAGGCATGGACGGGCAGGGCGCCGATCGCTTCGCGGGCAATTTCCATAAACGCTTCCAGGCGCGGGGTTGGCGCCGCAAGCGCGTTCGCCTCTCCCAGAAAAATCGACCGTCGCATTAGAAGCGAATCGCCGAGAAACGCGCGCACTGCCTGCGCGTGCGTGCGAAACTCATCGGGCGACTTGATACGAAAACGGCGATCACGGTAAAAGTCGCAGAAGGTGCAGGTATTGAACGAACATCCTTCGGTCGCCTGCAACACAACCGCCATGTACTGGTCTGGCGGCAGGATGCCGACCGGATCGTACACCCGGGCAAACGCAGCGCGATCCGCAAGGTGCGCTGCCGCATCGAAACGCGCCGCGCGTGCAAGCATCTCCAGCGCC
>JANWXL010000317.1 GCA_025055265.1 Roseiflexus sp. | reverse complement strand
GCGGCGATATCCTGCTTCCAGAGCTGAGGTTTATCGGCATTGATCATAACCGGAGTGCGACACAAACCGAAACCGCGTAAGCCGCAGTCTGGTTGTAGCACATATGATGCAGGCTGTCAAATCCGCCGTAGATGACCGTCGCCTGGCGTGCCTTGGGCAGCGCCAGGAGATGATCAGCGCGCGTAGTGAGTATCAGGCGGCGCAGTTGCTGGTGGAGGTGACGGTCATCGTCCTGGTGCAGGCGACTGTTATCTACAGAACCAGACGTCGCGCCAGCGACTGCAACCCACGGTGCTGCAACGCCTTTACCGCGCCTTCAGAACGCCCGAGACGCAGCGCGACTTCCTGGATCGACAGATCCGCCATGAACCGCAGATAGATCACCTGACGCTGGTCGTCGGTCAGATCGTCCAGAAGACGGCGTAACTCCTCGCAGTCGAGGCGCACATCGATCTCACGATCCGGTCCCTCGCAGGCGCCGCTCCAGCTCTCCAGCGGCACAGTCTGCCGCAGGCGGCGGCGACGAATGACATCAACCGTGCGATCGCGCGCAATGCGGTAGAGCCAGGCGGAAAGGGGCCAGCCACGATCTTCGTAGCGGTCGAGGCTCTCGAAGGCGCGCAGAAAAACTTCTGCGCGAAGATCCTCG
Source organism: Roseiflexus sp. (assembly GCA_025055265.1). GTDB lineage: Bacteria > Chloroflexota > Chloroflexia > Chloroflexales > Roseiflexaceae > Roseiflexus. The sequence goes on along the minus strand of JANWXL010000317.1, from coordinate 2,365 downwards.
GCGAGATCGTGATCTCCTACCCGAAAATAGATGTAACGGTATAGCGACTGAGCGTAGCGATCATAAATCTGTGCGAATGCCGCGTGATCGCCGTCTTGCGCACGTTTGATCAATTCGCTATCGGAAAGAGAGAGATTGATGTCTGCTGAATGAGCGTGCATGCAAGTATGTCCTTCGTATCGCGCGTTCGTTGCTGCGCATCGGCTCATCACGGGTTCGAGTGTAGCAGGTGAGCGCTACCAATTCGTAACCAGCGTAACCTTAAGGCTGTGAAAGCGGGTATAATAAGGATCGAAAGGAGCGCGAGCCATGGATTTCGCAAACGAGCGCCGCGCTATGGTCGATCTGCTCATTCGACGTGGCATCAGCGATCAGCGTGTGCTGGACGCAATGACGCAGGTGCCGCGCCATTTGTTTGTCCCGGCGCACGAACGCTCGCATGCCTACAACGATCAGGCGCTCCCAATCGGCGAAGGGCAGACCATTTCGCAGCCGTACATGGTTGCGCTTATGCTTGAGGCGCTGCAACTCGCTCCGACTGATCGAGTCCTTGAGATTGGCGCTGGTTCCGGGTATGCTGCAGCAGTGCTCAGCCGAATTGTGAAACATGTTCATACCATTGAATGCCGTGAGACTCTGGCGCACAATGCGGCTGCGTTGCTGCGCACATTAGGCTACGAGAATGTCACGGTCCACATCGGTGACGGGACGCAGGGGTTGCCGGATTATGCGCCTTTCGACGCTATTCTGGTCTCGGCAGCATCCCCCTGGGTGCCGGCGCCACTGCGCGAGCAGCTGGCGTCGTCGGGTCGCCTGGTGATCCCGGTTGGCGGAAGGCAGGCGCAGATCCTGTTGCGGTTGCGACGTGAGGGTGATGTGCTGCGCACTGAGCGGCTGTGTGATGTGCGTTTCGTCCCGCTTATCGGCGGGCACGCCTGGACGACCGAACAATACCCGGAACGCTGAACTGGATGGAGTTGCCATGTTTTCGACGCCTGACGAGGGCATCTTTGCGGGACGAAGCAATGACACGGTTGAACTCTTCAAAGCCTGGGCTGGTACAACCGTTGCCTATGCCGTCTTTCAAACTGGCGCCGCCAACCTGGCGAGCAGCCGGTTTCTGACCAACCTGTTTATTGCCGCAGTGGTCTGCGGTTTGGGGTTCGTACTCCACGAACTTGCGCATCGCATCGTGGCGCGGCATTTCGGTGCAGAGGCGCACTTTGTTGCAAATGTGCAGATGCTGGCAATCTCGATTGTTGTTGCATTTTTGCCGCTTGGTCTGTTCTTTGCCGCCCCCGGCGCCGTCTGGCATCGCGGCTACCTCACGCCGCGCCAGAGCGGGCTGATCGCTCTGGCGGGACCGGCGACCAACCTGGCGCTTTCAGTGCTGTTTCTCATTGCGGCGCCTATCGCATTCCTCGCCGGTCTGCGCGATACCTGGATCGTTCAGTTGTTTTACACCGGCGTCGCCCTGAATGCATGGCTCGGTTTGTTCAACATGATCCCTGCTGGACCCTTTGATGGCGCCAAAGTACTCGCCTGGAACTCCGTCGTGTTCGGCGTCACTGTAGCCATTGGCATCTTGCTTGCATTTGTGCTCCCTGGCAATCTCCTGAGTATCTGGCTCTTTGTCCTGAGGCTGTTTGGCGGCTAGAGGAGGTTTCATGCGAACGCCACTTCTCGCAGGCAACTGGAAGATGTACAAAACCACCGGTGAGGCGCGCGAACTGGTTGAGGGGCTGCTCCACGGGCTTGGCGATGTCAGCGACCGCAAGGTGCTGGTCTGTCCGCCATTCACGGCGCTACAAACAGTGCGTGATCTGGTGCAGGGCACGCCAATCGCATTGGGAGCGCAGGATGTCTACATTGAGCCGCAGGGGGCGTTTACCGGCGCCATTTCTCCGGTAATGCTGCGCGACCTGGGGTGCACCTATGTGATTGTCGGGCACAGTGAGCGCCGCGCTATTTTCGGCGAAGGGGATGAATTGATCGGCAAAAAAGTGCGCGCGGCGCTGGCGCACGACCTCACGCCGATCCTCTGCGTCGGCGAGACCAAGCCGCAGCGCGACGCCGGGCAGGCGGAGACGGTTGTAGTGGCGCAGGTGCAGGCGGCGCTCGCTGGTATGACGCCGGATCAGATCAGCCGCATCGTGATTGCGTATGAGCCGGTCTGGGCAATCGGCACTGGCGACACCGCTACTCCGGAGGACGCGCAGGCGATGCACGAAACAATCCGGCGCATCCTCGGCGACATGGCGGGGTCTGATGTGGCGGCGACCATCAACATCCTGTATGGCGGCAGCGTCAGACCGGACAATATCGACGATCTGATGGCGCAACCCGACATTGATGGCGCGCTGGT
>JANWXL010000146.1 GCA_025055265.1 Roseiflexus sp. | reverse complement strand
GTGCGCGAGGTGTGCAGGTGTGTTCCGCCATACCGGTCGATTGTGCGAACGTCCGCTTTTGTGAGCGGCTGTACCCATTCATGTGCGCTCTCCGGGTCGTCCGGGTTGTAGTAGAGCAACCCGGCCCAGCCGCGCCGAATGCCGATCACCTCGATCCCGGCGTCGCTGGCACGATTGACGACGGCTTTGATACATGGGTTCAAGCCGGGAACATCACCACCGCCTGTCAGAATTCCGATCCGCATACTTCCTGTCTCCTCACTAAACTGAGCGATGCCAGTGCCTGTTGAGCTTCGTGCTCACATAGCGCGCGAGTTCATTTCGCAGCGCACGTGCATCTGTGCGGAGAGATCGCTCAGAATGCACCCCCTCGTATGGCGCCGCGGTCGCCGCCTGCACAGCCAGGTCCGGCAGGACGACCATGGCTCAGGAGCAACGTCAGTGATGACAATGCTGAAACACACGGTGCGCGCCGCTGCGGTGCGCGGCGACGCCACTGCCACAAATCAGGCTGTTTGGACCCTCTTTGTGTGGTGCGCAATACACCGTCATTGTATACACGTTTTAACCTCTCACGGTTATGGGGTTCCAAACCGCGCGTAAATATCTCGCAACCTTTGCCTGCCTCATCCGGCTGCTGATATAATAGCACAGGAGCTGAGACGGAGAACTGCGTGCACTGAATATTATACGCGCCGATAAAGAATGCGTCTACTCTCCTCTTGTATGATTGGCGCGGCGTTGTACTGCATCCTTGTCGCTTCCGCCGCCGCCCACAGCGCTATCCCCGATACGACGACGTATGAATCGTGGTTGCGCGAAGCATATACTGCGGCGCAGCGCCGTGATCGCATTGGTCTCGAAGAAGCGGCGGATCGCCTGATTGCGGCGACGGCGGTCCGCATGCCCGATGGAACGATTGTATCGGTTGACAACTCCTGGTTGTACGAGGCGCTCTCGTCGCCGACCCCTGACTTCCCGCTGATGACGGCGCGCCTTGGGGCGCTGATCGATGCTTTGGCGCTGCCGCCGTCATCGGCGCCCGCCGATGCGCTCGAACGCCTGGATCGCCTGCTCTCTTCGCCGCCATTCGATCGCTCAGATCGCTCCGAGCCTGAGACGCCGCAGTGGCTGATCGATTTCTTCGACTGGCTGGCGCGGTTGCTCGAAACGATCCTGCGTCCGGTTGAAGCCGTTCCACCAGCCGCGACCAGTGTGGTCGCCTGGGGGTTCATACTGATCGGCGCGGCGCTGTTGCTGGCGGTGATCGTGTACCTGCTTATCAATCTGCGGCGCGGCATCGTGCATGATGCGCGGCTTGCCGCCGGGGGCGACGATCCAATACCGACTGCGGCTGAGGCGTTTGAGCAAGCCAGCGCCCTGGCGCGCGACGGCGATTACCGCGCTGCAGTGCGGAGTCTCTACCTTTCAGCGCTTCTCTGGCTCGATGAACAAAACCTGCTGCGCTACGACCGCGCGCTGACCAACCGCGAGTATCTGGATCGGGCGCGGAGCAACCCGGCATTGCTGGCGCGCCTGGCGCCGGTGATCGAAACGTTCGATCAGGTCTGGTATGGTCACGCGCCGATCGATGCGTCGGCGTTCGCTGCGTATCGTCAGCAAATTGAAGCGTTACGCCGCGAGATGGGGGCGCAGCGCGTATGACACGGGTTCGCGATCTGCTGATCATCGCCGGTCTATTTGGCGTCCTGGCAGGGTTTGTCGTCATTGGTCCCGGACGCGCGCCGCCGCAGACGCCGAATGTTCCCAGCACCTACTCAAGCGCGCCGGACGGGGCGCTTGCACTCTATGAATGGGTGCGCGCAATGGGGTACGATGCGCGCCGCCTCGAATATCGCCCGTTCGAGCTCACGGATGACGATGCGGTGCTGGTGATGCTCAGCCCCAGCGAAGCGATCAGCCGCGCCCATGCCCGCGATATTCTCGAATGGGTTGAGCGTGGCGGGACGCTGATCTTCGCCGATGATGCGCCGACGGTGTTCAGCCAGTCCGATGCGCTGCTGGAAGCGTTGAAGATGCGGATCACCGTGCTCACGGATACGCAGATGATCGAGCGCGTGCCAGCATTGCAACCGGTGTTCGATCAGCCTCCGGTGCGTGAACTTACGGTTCGCACCCGGCGCACGCTGACACCGCAACGCGACGACTACGCGCCCCTGTTCGGCGCTCCTGGCCAGATGCTCATCGCTGGCATGCGGATTGGCAACGGATATGTGTACATCAGCGCAACTGCGCACCCGTTCACTAACGTCGGGCTGCGCGACCCGCAGAACGCAGCGCTGGCGCTGAATATGCTGCGGCGTGCGCCGCCGGGAGGTCGCATTCTGTTTGATGAGTACCATCACGGGTTGACAGCGCCTCCCTCGGCGACCGATGGATTGCTTACGACCCCCTGGGGGTGGGCAGGAGTGTATGTCGCCACGGCCACGGCGCTCTTCCTGTTGCTGGGAGGACGACGCTTCGGGCGCGCCGTGCCGCTCAGGGAAGAGACAGCGCGCCGCAGCAGCGCCGAGTACCTCGATAGCATGGCGGACCTGTATCAGCGCGGCGGCAAACGCCGCTACATGCTGCAGCACTTTTACGCCGATTTCAAGCGTCGGCTCGCAAAGCCATACGGCGTCAACCCGCAACTGGAGGATCGCGAATTCGTCTATCAGATGGCGCGGGCGCGTCCGATCAATGAAGCGGCGCTGCTGGCGCTGCTGGCGCAACTGCGGGCAACGCCAGCGTCTGATGCCGATCTGTTGCGCGTCGTTGCTGCGGCGGACGCCTTCATCGACGCCCAGATGCAAGAACGACAACCGCGCGCAAACGTGGAGGTTTGAATGAAACTCAACATTGCCGGGCGTTTGCGCCCAACACTCGATCTGCTTGACGAAGGATGTGCGATCTATCGGCGTCACTTTACCGGTTTTGTGGCGATTGGAATGGCATGGCTGACGCCAATTGCAATTGCAATTGGTCTGCTCATAGCCAATGCTGAACGAATTGGTGAAAACTGGCTCTTGGTGATTGTTCTGGCAGGTTTGCTGTTTCTGGCGCCTCTGCTGCTCCTCTATCTAATCGGCGGACTGTCGCGCGCCGCCGCCGCCGCTATCGACGGTCGCGCCGTCAATCTACGCGAGGCGTTGACAATTCATCCCTTCGGCATTGTCAAAGCCGGGTGTTTCACCATCATCTATGGGCTCATTATGCAGATCGCCTCCTCTGCGCTAAGCCTTATTTGCGTTTGCCCCATCTATGTTCTGAGCTTGAGCGGGTCAGTGTTGTTTACGTCTGTCGACCCTGATAGCTCCGCCGGGATTGCAACACTGGTCGTGCTCATTGCGTTGATCGCTGCCATGTATGTGCTGGCGTTCATCATCAGCGGCATCAGTTACAGCAGCATGTTCTATGCGCTCCAACCGTGGCTCATTGAACGGTTGCGTTTCATCGAGGCGCTGGAACGCAGCGTCGATCTGGTCATCTTTCGCTTTCGCAGCAACCTGGTCGCCTGGGGATTGAGCGCGCTCGTGGTTTTTGCGGTTGGGACGTCGGTCAGTCTGGCGGTTGGCGTGATCATTCCGGTCCCTGCTCTGCTTCTGCTTGGTACAGAGTCGACGATTGCGCAGGCGATTGCTGGTGTTGCGTGGCTGTTGGGGCTGGCGCTGGCGCTGCCGCCGTGGTTCATCTGGATGACATTGCTCTACCGGCGCAATTTGACGGTGCGCAGCGGCGCCGACCTGGCGCGGCGAATCGAGGCGTGGACCGGGCAGGTGCGAACATTGAACGTTGAACGTTGAATGTTCCCGACTCTTGAGGTCTCCGCCAGTGACCCTGTTCTGCGATGGAATGTCGCCAGCGGAACAGCCCTCGCCTGCAGAAAGGACGAGGTGTGACCTCAAGGGTCTTAGCGAAGTGAACGTTGAAGGTTGCATGCAGTCGGGAAGGTGCACGGAGAGGCGAAGCGCCGCCTCGCCCTCAGGTGCAATGGTTGCGGGTTGAAGGCGGGAAGACGGCAGATACGATGAATGAATGGCGGGCGCCCATGGCTGTGCGCCCAGGTCAACGTTACAGGCAGCACGCTCATGCGTAGCGCACTCCGTAATGCAAGTTCTTTGCGCCTTTGTGTGAGCGTTGTGAGAGGTATCCGGGCGCCAGAGAGACGATAGTGAGGTCTGAGCATGCTTACCTATGACGTTGCCAGAACACTCCGCGCTGAGGCAGCAAAAGTGATCGTCGGGCAGGACGAGCCGTTGACCCAAATCATGATTGCGCTCTTCTGCGGCGGTCACGTGCTGCTCGAAGGCGTGCCCGGCACCGCCAAGACGCTGATGGCGAAGACGCTGGCGATGCTGACTGACGCGACGTTCAAGCGGGTGCAGTTCACCCCGGATCTGATGCCCTCCGATGTGATCGGCACGCAGGTGTTCGAGATAGGCACGGGGCAGTTTCGCCTGCACAAAGGACCGGTGTTCACCAACATCCTGCTCGGTGACGAGATCAACCGCGCGCCAGCCAAAACGCAGAGCGCCCTCCTCGAAGCCATGGAAGAGCGCCAGGTGACCATCGAAGGTCAACGGCTGCCGCTGCCGGAACCGTTCTTTGTCCTGGCGACTCAGAATCCGGTGGAGTATGAAGGCGCCTATCCGCTGCCGGAAGCGCAGCTCGACCGCTTCCTGTTCAAGGTGATCATTGATTATGCGCCGCAGGAAGTTGAGATCGAAGTGCTGCGGCGCTATCACGCCGGGTTTGATGCCCATCGCCTGGATGCGATCGGGTTGCGTCCGGTGATGAACAGCGCGTTGTTGGCGCAGTGTCGTGCCGAAATCCGCCAGGTGCAGGTGGACGATGGCATTTTCAAGTACATTACCGATATTGCACAGGCGAGTCGCAAGAGCCTCGATCTGCTGCTCGGCGGCAGCCCGCGCGCCTCGATCAGCCTGCTTCTCGCTGCCAAGACCTGGGCTGCCATGCAAAACCGCGCGTATGTGATACCTGACGATGTCAAGTTCCTGGTGCGACCGGTCTATCGTCATCGCATCATACTCAAGCCGGAAGCCGAAGTCGAGGGATTGACGCCGGATACCGCACTGGCGCGCATCCTGGCGCGGGTTGATGTGCCGAGGTGAGTATGATCCCGACACTGCGACTCTATCTCCTCCTGCTCCCCGGCGCAGCGCTGGTTGCCGGGGTGGCGCTTACGCCGTTGATGCTCTGGATTGCCATAGGGTATCTGGCGGTCGTAGCGGCGCTGGTAATTTTCGATTATGTACTGACTGACCGCCCTGCTGTCCTTGAGGTTGAGCGCATCCACGACGCACGCCTCTCGCTTGGCGCCCGCAACCCGGTGACCATCCTCATCGCCAGCCGCGCCCGCCGTCCATTGGATCTGCAGATCCGCGATGAGCACCCCGATGACATCCCTGCCGACGCAACCATTCTTACCGGCAGGGTCGAACCGTTTGCGCTGCTCGAGGCGCGCTACCATCTGCGACCAGTGCGCCGCGGCGATTATGTCTTCGGCGATATCAATATTCGTTACACCAGTGTATTCGGCACATTCGTGCAGCAGGCGCGGTATCCGGCAGCGGCATCGTTCAAGGTGTATCCGAATGTTCTTGATATCCGCAAGTACGATCTGTTGGCACGCAAAGGTTTGATCCTCGAAATGGGGCTGCGTCCGGCGCGCATCTTCGGACAGGGCGTCGAATTTGAGCGCCTGCGCGAATATCGCCCCGATGACGAGTTTCGGCGGATCAACTGGAAAGCGACTGCACGCCGGGGTAAACCAATTGCCGCCGAGTACGAAACCGAACGCAGCCAGTATGTCATCAGCGTCATCGACACCGGACGATTGATGCGCGCTCCGGTCGAAGATGGCGATATCAGTCTCGCCAGGCTTGACTACGCTATCAATGCCACGCTCCTGCTTTCATATGTTGTCACGCTCAAGGGCGATCACGCAGGCATGTTGACCTTCGCCGACGATGTGCGCACCTATCTGGCGCCAAGGCGCGGCAAAAGCCAGTTCCACCGTATGCTCGAAGCGTTGTACAACGTACAGTTCGAGCCGGTCGAGTCTGACCATGCCCGTGCACTGACCTACCTGAGCGCCAGGCACAAACGGCGATCGCTGATCATCGTATTCACCGACCTGGTCACGCTTGATGCCGCACGCGACCTGATCGCGCACACGGCGCGCCTGGCGCGGCGTCATTTGCCGTTGTGCGTGGTCATGTCCGACCCGAACGTCGCCCGACTCGTCGGGCGACCGCCGACTGAAGCGAGCGATGTGTATCGCCGCGGCGTGGCGGAAATGCTGCTGGCGGAGCGGCGCATCGTCCTCGAAACACTGCACCGCAACGGCGTGCTGACCCTCGATGTTCCCGCTGATCGGCTCAGCGTGGCGGTTATTGAAAAGTACCTGGAACTGAAGGGACGGGGAATGCTGTAATTTGTGATACAATCGCACCCGTGATCGTCCAACGTCATATCAACCGCATCCTTGCCGATGTCGAAGCGGCCATTCCGCCGGATGGCAAGCGCGACTATTTCCGGTTGCATCGAGAGCGTTTCGCCATGCTGCTGGCAGCCATACCAGCGGATGCCGGGGAGCGCGTTCTCGAAATCGGCGTTAATCCAGGGTTATTCACTCAGGCGCTGGTGCGCGCCGGGTATCGCGTCTGCGGCACCGATCTTTTCCCGGAACATCGGGCGGAGTTGTGGCATCGGCTGGGGGTCGATGTGCGTCGCTGGAATATCGACACTGAACCGCCGCCGTATTCGCCAGAGTCGTTTGATCTGATCATCTTCTCAGAAGTCATCGAGCACCTCTCCAATCCGCCGATCGACGCCCTGGCAACGATGCGAGCATTGCTGGTTCCGGGGGGATACCTCCTCATTTCAACACCGAACCAGTTCTACCTGAAGAGTCGGCTGCGAGTGCTGGCAGACATTCTGCTCATGCGTCCGTTTGAGCACGATGACGAATTCCAGCGATGGGCGAATCTGAAGGCGGAAGCGCGCTACTATACCCACAGCCGACTGTACAGCATGCAGCAGCTCTGTTGGATGCTCGAGCGGGCCGGGTTGGTTGTCCGACGCCGCATCTACGGCGATCCGTGGGAGCGCGTCGGACTGGAATGGTCCCGCCTGTTCCGTTACCCGCACCGCTGGCTGGCGAAGGCGCTACTATGGGGGGTAACGCGCGCTATCCCGCCAGCGCGCTCAATGCTCCTGGTCGTCGCGCAGCGTCCGGTAGCACGTCAACAGGCGGGAAGCGTATAAGCTATGTGGCAGAGAGTCCAAACCAGCGTCTATGCCCTGCCGGCTCTTGGCTACCTGGCGCTCAGTCTGATCGTCATGGCGCCGGTGTTGCCGGTGTTCAGCGTTGCCATTCCCGGAGGTCCGATTGCGGATGTTGATGGGTGGCAGAATGTCTGGAACCTCTGGTGGGTGCATCGCGCACTCATGACTCCGACCAATCCGTTCTTCACCTCGCTGCTGTTCCATCCGCAGGGCGTCGATCTCACCCTGCAAACCCTCAACGTCAGCAATGGGGTTCTGTTCCTGCCAGTGACAGCGTTGTTCGGTCCCATCGCAGCATACAATGCTGCAGTTATAACCGCACTGGTCTTGTCGGGCATGGGCGGGTATGCACTGGCGCTGCGGGTGAGCGGCGATCGCCTGGCAGCGTTCATTGGCGGCGCAGTCTTCGCCTTTTCGCCCTTTCATCTGACCAAAATCTGGGACGGTCAACTGGAAATGATCACGCTGCAATGGGCGGCATTCTATGCGTTCTTCCTGTTGCGCGCCGTCGAAGAACTGCGGCTGCGCGATGCGCTGAT
>JANWXL010000181.1 GCA_025055265.1 Roseiflexus sp. | reverse complement strand
CTAGACTATTTCTTCCCGGTCCCTGCTGGCGAAGAACCGCTCGAAGGCGCGCGCCTGGAACTGGTCTACAGTCACTCGCCATTGCTCGAACCCGAACGCTCGACCATGACGATCATTGTCAATGGTCTGTCGACTCAAAGTGTGCGCCTGACTCCCGAAACCCGCACCCGCGCAACGCTGACAGTTCCGCTGCCGCTTTCGGTCTTTGGCGGCGAAGGGTTCTTTGTCCAGGTGCGTTTTCATATGCGCCTGACCCGTGACGAGTGCGAGGAGCCGCGCAACCCGGCGCTGTGGGCAACTATCCACCGCGACTCGCTTCTGGTGCTGCCAACGCGCCTGGCTGGCGCCTATCGCCTCGATCAGTTCGAACGATTGTTCGCGCCGTCCCCTGCCAATCGCCCGCCGCTGGCGCTGGTTATTCCCGCTGAACCATCACCCGAAGAACTCGATGCCGCCGGACTGGTCGCCTTTCAATTGGGACGCCGGGCTGCCGCGATCCGCGCCGATCCCCGACTGGAGGTGTTCACCACACCTCCTGAGCGCGCCAGTGTTATCGTTGGCAGCGCACCGGCGCTGGCGACGATGCTGCCCTGGGGCGCTGTCGATTGGAACGGACGCGCTGTGACCCTCGCAGGCGTTCCTATCTCCGACGATCACGGCGTGCTGGCGTTGGCTGAAGGTGGCGCGCCGCGTCTGCTTGTCAGCGGCGCCACTCCGGCAGCGGTGCGCCGTGCTGCTCAGGCGCTGAGTGATCCTGAACGACGTACAATGCTGGATGGCGCGTATGTGGCAGTAACCGATGCGCCCATACCCGCGCCAGTAGCGTTGCCATGGATGAATGGCGCTGCCAGTTTCGCCCAACTCGGCGTGTCATCCCGCACCGTCAGCGGTCCTGGGGAGCACCGGATCGACCTGGCATTCACCCGGCCCGCCGCCTGGCAGTTGCGCGACGGCAGCGTGCTGACCCTCGATGTGGAAGCGACGCCAGCGGTGCGTCGAGACACGTCGTGGATCGCTGTCAGCGTCAACGGCATCGACCTGGGAGCGCAACCGCTTCAGATGAGCGGAGCGCATCCGCAGCGCTACACCTTCGCACTCCCTGCTGATCTGTTGACTGCCACGCTTGACGGCAGATCGGTGCGCCATCTCGATCTCACCATACGCCTGTTTCTCGATCCGCCAGAAACAGGATGTGTTGTCGTTGATGGTGATAGTTTGCAGGCAACCCTGTTGCCTACATCTGCCTGGCGCCTCCCGCACAGCCTCAGTTCCTCCTTTGATCTGGGACGCTTCCCGGCGCCGCTGCTGGACATCAATACGTCGCTGCCGCTTGATGTCGTGCTGCCGCAGCAACCCACGACAGCAGACTTCGCCGCGGCGCTGCGATTGATGGCAGCGCTTGGTCGCTGGGCGGACGCCGACGGTCTGGCGCCGCCGCGTCTGATTACGGTGGATCAGATACATGAACGCAGCGGACGCCATCTGATCCTCATCGGCGGCGCCGAACGCAATGCGTTGAGCGCCGAAGCGATCTCCCGCCAGCCCGATCGTTTCACTACGCCGCAACTGGCAGTGTACCGACCGGGCGAAAGCGGACTGTGTCGCCTGATCCTGGGTCCTTCCCCCTGGCAGCGGGACGCCGGGATGTTGATCATCGACGGCGCCAAGCCGGAAGACCTTATCACCGGGGTTGCCGCGCTCGAACGGCGTGAAACGCTCGAACGACTCCGCGGTCCGTTTGCGCTGATCCGGAATGGCGCACCGCCGCAAACCGGTCCCGCTGCTTCCGATACGACGTCACCGTCCAGTCTGACGCCGCAGATTGAAACGCCGCTCCTCGAACGGCTTCCTGGCTGGCAGATCGCCGGGGCGGTCCTGCTTGGCGCATTCTTGAGCGCCCTTGTCATTCTGCTGACAATTCAGGTGCGCGGGCGCGTGCGACGGAGAGGATCATGAATCGCCTTGTGCAAGCAGTGTTGCCCGCCGATCCCGAACTGCGCGCCGAATTGCGTCTGGGGCTGCTGCGCGTTCTGATTGCCGCCAATCTGTTGCTTGGCTTCCTCTACCTGAGCTGGCGCTACACCGCCACCATCAACTGGTCTGCATGGCCCATCGCCATTGGTCTGGTCATTGCTGAAACGTATAGTTATATCGACGCCTGGCTGTTCGGGTTGACCCTCTGGCGCCTGAAACAACGCCGCGAACCTCCGCCTCCTCCCCCCAATGCCACAGTTGATGTCTTCATCACCTGCTACAACGAACCAGTGGAGGTTGTGCGCGAAACAGCCATCGCTGCGCGCGATATTCGCTACCCGCACCGCACCTATCTGCTCGACGATGGCAACTCGCCCGCAATGCGCGCCATGGCGAAGGAGATCGGCATCGGGTATCTGGTGCGCTCCGAGGAATGGAAGGGGAAGCAGCGTCACGCCAAGGCGGGCAATCTGAACAATGCCTTATGCCAGACGAATGGCGAATTTATCCTGGTGCTGGACGCCGATCAAATCCCATCACCTGACATTCTGGATCGCACGCTGGGTTACTTCAGCGACGAGCGCGTTGCGCTGGTGCAGACGCCGCAGTGGTTCTACAATGTCCCGCCCGACGATCCGCTCGGCAGCCAGGCGCCGCTCTTCTACGGACCGATCATGCAGGGGAAGGATGGCTGGAATGCTGCGTTCTTCTGCGGTTCCAACGCCGTACTGCGACGTGAAGCGCTCATGCAGATTGGCATCGCCAACTACGTGCGCGACCTGGAATTGCGCGTGCAGCGCGTCTTGCGCGCCGCCGACGCGCTCTTGCGTCGCGCCGCTGAACAGGTGCAGACCCCGGAAAATGGCGCAATACAGGCAGCTATCAATGAACTTCAGACGGCAGTGCGCACGAGTCGGCGGATGCTGCGCGAAGGGCGACCGATCCAGGAGGTGACCTGGTATTTCCAGCGACGCGCCGCTGCGGCAGCGCGCCCGCTCGTTGCCGAAGACCTGGCGCGCCTGCGCGCAGAGGTGGCGACCATCCCGGGACTCGACAAAGACGAAGACCTGACCACCAACCTCAGCCGGTCGCTCGATGATGAAACCATCCTGCACGAACTGACAATACGCGAACGCTCGCCGCTGGCAGCCATCGTCACCGTGCGCGAACTCCTGCTGGCAGTGGATGTTGACCGCGCCGATGAAGCGCAACCGGTGATGCCAATAGCGACCATCTCAGTCACCGAAGACATGGCGACAGCCATGCGGCTCCACGCAGCGGGATGGCGGTCGGTCTACCACGACGAGATCCTGGCGCGTGGGCTGGCGCCGGAAGACCTGCGTTCGGCGCTTCAGCAGCGCCTCCGCTGGGCGCAGGGCACCATTCAGGTGATGCTGCGCGAGAATCCGCTCTTCGTACCGGGGTTGCGCCTGGGGCAGCGCCTGATGTACTTCGCCACCATGTGGAGTTATCTGTCGGGATTCTTCAGTGTCATCTACCTGTCCGCCCCGATTTTGTACCTGATCTTTGGCATGCTGCCGGTGCGCACGCAGGCGGAGGAGTTCTTCTGGCGGCTCGTTCCGTATCTGCTGACGAACGAACTGGTCTTCGCCGTTGCGGGCTGGAAGCGGGCAACCTGGCGCGGACGCCAGTACAGCCTGGCGCTCTTTCCGCTCTGGATTCAGGCGGTGTTCAGCGCC
>JANWXL010000158.1 GCA_025055265.1 Roseiflexus sp. | reverse complement strand
CCATCGCCGTGAGGGTCACTTCACGGCGATTGTCTGAAGGCCGGCAGAACTCTCAGTGACCACCAGCAGAATCAGGGTACTCTGCGTCTTCGGCACGCGCCCGGAGGCCATCAAGATGGCGCCGGTGGTGCGCGAGCTTCGTCGCCACGCCGACCGGTTCGAGGCCAGAGTCTGCGTCACCGCCCAGCACCGGCAGATGCTGGATGCGGCGTTTTATGCGCGCTTCAAGGTCGGACATGTGGAGGCCGGGACGGTACGGCTGGTCGGCCCGCACCGTGAGCACATCGTGGCGGAGGCGCGGCGCCCGCTGGATGACGAGGCAGAATATGAGCGCATAGCGCGCGCCGTAAACCCCTACGGCGACGGGCGCGCGGTGGAGCGGATCGCGGAAGCGCTGCTATAGTAACGTCAGTTCGGGATGAGCCCCGCCGCTTTGATTTACCGCAGAGAACACAGAGCGCGCAGAGATATTTTCTCTTGGCTCTGCCGGGTTTGGCGGGAAAGGCGCGCACCAATGGGACGAATAGACACGGACTCTTGTAGGAAGAATCTGCGCCATCCGTGCTCATCCGTGCCATCCGTGTACCAACCCATACTATGGCCGGGAAAGCCTTTCTCTTTTTTCTCTGCGTTCTCGGCGCGCTCCGCGGTTGAAAGCGTTATCCTGAATTCACGTTATAGTTAGGTGTTGTGGAGCAAGAAACCTGGCAGAGGATCGGCGCACGTCTGCGCCCCATCTTTGAAAAATGGGGGGTGGAGCGAGCGATTCTGTTTGGCTCGCTGGCGCGTGGGGAGGCTTCTCGCCACAGTGATCTGGACCTGATCCTCATCTTGGACACAGAAAAGCGCTTCCTGGACCGCTATGACGGTCTATTGCCGGAAATCGCACAGACCCTATCGGAGCGGGACGTGGACCTGCTCATCTACACGCCCGAGGAACTGGCGCAGTTAAGCCATCGCCCGTTTATCAGGGCCGCCTTGCGGGAAGGAAAGATCATCTATGAGCCAGGCCAAGAATCGTTATGAGGCGGAGCGTTGGTTGAGGACGGCGGAGGAAGATCTGCGGGCAGTGGAAGTGCTCTTACAGGCAGGCGCGTATGCACAGGCCTGTTTTTATGCGCAACAGAGCGGCGAGAAGGCAATCAAATCGCTCTGGCATTTGATAGACGCGGATGCCTGGGGACACTCGGTACAGCGCTTGATTCTCGAATTCCCAGAACGCTCTCGCCTGCCCGATCTGGAGCAGTGGCTTGAGAGAGGCGCCCTGCTGGATAAGTTCTACATCCCAACCCGCTATCCGAATGGATTGCCGGATTTGACACCCGGCCAAGTTTACACCTTAGACGATGCACAACGGGGCTTGCAGGCAGCACGACTGTTGCTGGAGGCCTGTCGGAAGTGGATGGAGCAGCATTAGCGATGCCGGCCTGCTTCTTCAAATCCCCGGCGCCTGCTCTACGAAGCGGCGAAAATGGCGAAGGGGCAAAAGCGTGTGCACGCAAAACCTGTCGGCCGCACGCTGACCCTTCGGCTTCGCTTATAGAGCGCGCTCAGGGGAGCGGCGGGCGTCCGGCGACTGCCGCTTCGGCTTCGCTCAGCGTCCGCTCAGGATGCCCGTCGCGCAGGCCATCCTGAGCGTGGCTTCGCCGAGCGAAGCCCGCCGAAGGGCGAAGGGGCGGCACGTTCCCTGACAACCTTTGCGTGCACACGCAAAAGCTGGATGCTTGACGGGCTGGATTGCCTTCTGCTATGATTGTACCCATCGCCGTGAGATAACTCTCACGGCGATTGCATGAAGGTCGGCAAAGGTCTCAGTGATCACTGATAAAGTCAAGGTCCTCTGCGTCTTCGGCACGCGCCCGGAGGCCATCAAGATGGCGCCGGTGGTGCGC
>JANWXL010000011.1 GCA_025055265.1 Roseiflexus sp. | reverse complement strand
CGGGCGCGTCCCCGCCGCGCCCCTACCGGCGGCAATCCGCAACACACGGGCGCGCCATCCAGCGCACGGGCGCGTCCTCGCCGCGCCCCTACGGTTTCCGTGCGCGCCGTATCACGCCCCCGGGCGCGCCACCGGCGTGCGGGCGCGTCCCCGCCACACGGGCGCGCCAGCGGCGCGCCCCTACCGGCAACCCTCTCGCCTCTCGCCTCACCCCTCTCGCCTCCTACCCTACTCCAGAGTTCCCTCCTCAACATAGCGCGTCAGTTCGCTCACGCTGAGGTTGGCGATGCCAAGCTTGTCAAGCGTGCGTCCACGGCGCCAGTAGTCAGTGCGGTGAATAATGCACGCCAGGCGAATGATGCTGTCGATCCCGGCGACTGCGACCCCGTACCGCTGACCAAGCGCAGCAATTGGCACCAGGCTCATCGGTACGTCCTCAAAAATGTACCGGTGGTTGAGCGTCGGCGGCGCTTTGATTCCGTAGTACCCTGGCTGGTTCTGGATGGCTTCATAGAGCGAATCGCCTGTGGCGTTATACGCCAGCGCCAGCCACTCCTGCGCCGTGCGGGCGCGAATTCCCAGAGCAGCAGCCACAGTCACGCGCTCGCGGTCGAGCACTTCGAGTACGCGCGCTACCGATGGCGTGACGCCGTCGATGTAGAACTGAAAGTCGCCGCGGGTCGACTCAATGCGCCCGGCATTCAGCAGGGTCAATGCCGGGTGGAAGATTGCGCCCATGTTGTTGAGACCTGTGCGCAACACGTTGCCGCCGTCGATGTACTGCGGAAACGCATCGTGGATCACGCCAAGTACGTCGCCGGTGCGATAGGCTGGCAGCGCCGCCAGCGGAACCGCTTCCTTGATGCGAAAAATGCGCGCCTGCGCCGGCCCGTCCGAGCGGCTGGCGTAGATGAACGTCTCGGCTTCGGCAATCGTGACATCCGCCCGGCAGCGTTCATCGCGCAGCACTTTGGCAACCTCAATAGCGCCACAGGTGCGCCCGGGATGCAAAATCACGATCTGCCCGTCGCGCAGGTGTGGCGCCATAGTGCGCGCCACTTCTGCGTGCGCGGACGAGGGAACGACGACCATTGCCACGTCGCAACGTTCGAGCGCCTCTTTCATGTTCGATGTCACCAGCGCAAGCTGGCCAAAGCCACGCGGACCCGTTTCGCCCGAGTCCAGCTCGATTCCGCGACGCTGCCGGATAGCTTCGATGTGGGCGGGAGTGCGATTGTAGAGCGTCGTCTCAAAACCCATGAGGGCCAGATGCGCTGCCATCGCTTTCCCGCCATTACCGGCGCCGATGACGGTGTAGCGGGTTGAGGGTGCCATGATCGTTTCTCCTTTTTATGTCAAGTGAATGTCGATGTTACCGCGAAATCCAACGCCTGTTGAATACGGTCTTTCTCATCAAGCGGGCGTCCCTGATCGTCGACTGCCACGCACATGCCGTTGATGAAGCGGGTTACGACGCGCCCCGGCGCGAATGGATTATTTCGCAGTTGCGGCGCATCGAGCAGCCCAACGGCAACCGCTTTCGTCAGGGTCGCAGGGTCAGTCAGCGGGTCGGTCACGCCAGGCGGCGCAAGCTGCGCGATGGCGTCGAGCAGGAGATGGGTCTCTTCGACCAGTTGCGCTGCCCGCGCACGCACGACCGGGTCGGCAGTCATGTCGGGCTGCCCGCGCAGCGCATTTTCGATGGCGCGGCGCGCCATGCCGCACGCTTCGATGACGTCGTCGGCAGTGGCGGCGTGGTGCGCCTCGGTATGCCCGACGACGTGGACAATGTGCGGACGCAGCGCCATCTGCAGGTAGATGCTCGCCGACAGATGCGCCCGTGATGCCGCCGGATCGACCGGATAACTGAGCAGTCCGGTGCGGGTCTGCTTCCAGATGCGGAAATCCGGTCCTGCCAGTGGTGCAGTGATCTCGATCACCGCCAGCATCTTCGCCAGGTCCATTGCATCGGAGAGACCGGGCGGGCTGTTGAACATCAGTTGCGCGATGTAGTCGCGCACGCCGAACGCGCGGGCATTGTACGCCGAGAGATAGGCGCTGGCGACAAAGACCGTATCGGGCGCGTCGCGCATGCCCCAGTGGTGCGGCTCGTTGAGTTCGACCGGAATGTTGCGCTCGCCGTACCAGCGCATAATCGTCTGGTGCTCGCGGATCGACCCTTCCAGATCCCACGGTCCGCGCCCGTCCATGCGGTTGAACCAG
>JANWXL010000107.1 GCA_025055265.1 Roseiflexus sp. | reverse complement strand
TGGTGCGTGGTCGATAGTGGCAGTGATCAAGGAGTCTGCGTTCTATGAAAATCATCGTTGTCGGCACCGGTTTTGTTGGTCTGACTCACGCGGCAGTCTGCTCGGAGTACGGCCACGAAGTCTATGCGTATGATATCGATCGTCAGCGGATCGAGGCATATCGGTCGTGTCGCCCCGACGCAATTGAGCACTACGTGCACGAACCAGGGCTGACGAACATTATCCTTGAGAATCACGGACGGTACCTCTTCTTCGTTGACGACATCGAACCAGTGATCGAGGGAGCGGATGCGCTCTTCCTCTGTTTGCCGACGCCGCCCAAGCCGGATGGCTCGTCGGATCTGAGTTACTACTTCGCCGCAGTGCGCCATCTGGCGGAACTGCTGGCGCGTCGCCAGGATCAGCGCCGGGTGGTGGTGATCAATAAGAGCACAGTGCCGATCGGCACAGCCCGGCAACTGGAGCGTGTGCTGCGCGACTATCACGTACCTAATGCGGGAGTCGCCTCGAATCCTGAGTTTCTCCCCGAGGGCGACGCGGTCGAAAAGTCGCGTCGTCCGGATCGTGTGGTGGTAGGCGCCGATTATGAGGAGGATTTCCGCATCATCCGGCGGATTTACTCGCAATTCGTCAATCACGTGCGTATTCGCTACATCGAGACCACGCCAGAGACGGCAGAGGCGATCAAGTATGTCGCCAACACGCTGCTGCTCACGTACATCTCGTTCTGGAACGGAGTCGGCGCGCGTCTTGCTGAGACGTTCCCCAATGTCATTATGGAAGACCTGAAGCGCGGCGTTACAGCCGACTCGCGCATCAGCACCTGGGGATCCTACGTCTCGAATGGCGCTGGCGGGTCGTGCTTCGGCAAAGATATTCAGTCGCTCATTTATCAACTGAAGACGGCGGGCCAGTCAGTCGATATCCTGCAGTCGGTCTATGGCATCAACGAGTACCAGAAAACCTACCTAATCGATCGTGCGATTCGGGAAGCCGGGGTCAGTTTCAACAACAAGACGGTTGCCCTGCTGGGGCTGGCATTCAAACAGCGCACCAACGACATGCGCGACTCGTCGGCGCTTAAGGTGGTCGAAGCGTTGCTGGGCAGAGGCGTGCGCGCCATTCGCGCCTACGATCCAATGGCGCTGCGTGAAGCGCGTAAGTTCTTCGATCCCGAGAAGAACCATCTGTTTGAACGCATCTCCTACCACACCTCAGTGCGTGAGGCGCTTGCTGGAACTGACATGCTCTTCATCTCCACCGACTGGGAGGAATTCCGCGGTCTGTCACGCACGATCGAGGAGACGGTCTCGCCGCCATACCTGGTGATCGATGGTCGCCGTATGATCCCTGATTACCCAGAACTTGTCGCCGCCGGATACGGATACCTCGCCGTCGGTTCGCCGTACATGCCGCCGGGCGAAGTTCCCCCGAACCGCGTCAGGATCCGTGTCTGAGCAATCAATCTGTCATCATTCTGTAGCCATGCTGGAGTCGCGTGACCCGACCGGATACGATATAATTGGCGCGAGAGCGTTTCTTAAGAAAAGGTCAATGCATCGCACAATCTGAGTCGTCACGATCCGAAGGCGCCGAACCCATGAACCTCCAGGTCCCGACCAGTCGAACCTGCGACGTTGTCGAGCATTCTTCCAGATCCGACCTGCGACTGGAAGGCTTGACGCGTATTGCGCAGGCGGTTGAGACCGCAACAACGCTGGAACAGTTGCTGCACCTGGCGCTGATCGAACTGAACGCTGTCTGTCAATCGGATCGCGCCATTGCGCTCCTGGTGGATGCTCAGGGTCGAGAGACGCTGGTCTGTGAATATCCGTCATCTGGTGACGCGCCCGCTTTGACGCTCGAGAGTCTGACCGGCGCCACGGATGCCATGAGGTTGCGACGTCCGGTCGTGACTCATATCCCTGGCGCACGGAACGGTCAGGCCAGTATTGCGCTGCAGATGCGCGGCGTGCGGACGCTGATGATCGCACCTCTGATTTCTCGTCAGGAAGCGCTGGGGGTGCTGGCGGTCGGCAGCACTCACCCGGAACAGACATTCAGCGAGGAAGAAGTCGCATTGCTCAGAGTGCTGAGCAGCCAGATAGCGCTGGCAATCGCCTCATTTCGCAGCCGTGACGCTGCGGAACGACACACGCAGGAACTGAAAACCCTTAACGAGATCGCAGCAGCCATCACTTCCACGCTCGATACCCGTGAAGTGTATCGCCTGGTCGTCCAGCAACTCAGCGATCATTTTCACGTCGAAGCCGGTTCGCTGCTGCTCCTCGACGAGTCGACCGGCGATCTCGAGTTTGTGATGACCATCGAGGGGGGCGAAGAAAAACTGGCCGGCGTTCGCGTACCGGTTGGTCAGGGTGTCGTCGGGCATGTGGTACGCACCGGTCAATGGGAAATCGTCCACGATGCCGCCCGTGATCCCCGGTTCTATCGCAAAATCAGCGAAGATACGGGTTTTCCGACGCACTCAATCCTCTGTGTGCCAATGATTGCAAAGGGGCGCGTTATTGGCGCTATCGAACTGCTCAACAAAATTGGCGGCGATTTTGAGGAAGAAGAAGCGCTGCGACTGACGCGCATGGCGGCATTTATTGCCGTTGCTATCGAGAATGCGCGGCTCTTCCAGCAGGTCACCGCCGGACGCGACCGAATGGCGTCGATTTTGCGTTCGACCGCCGATGGCATCCTGATGTCGGATATGCGCGGCGAAATCCAGCTTGCCAATCCGCTGGCAGCGCGGATATGCGAGTGCGCCGAAGAGGCGTTGATCGGACGGCGGATCGATGACGTCGTGGCGGAATTGCAGGCGCGCGCTCATGAGGTGTCAACGCCAGCATGGAGGCAGGATGCGGCGCTGCCGGTTCAGATCAGCGATCTGGCGCTGACCAGCGGAGCGCATCGCTACGTGCGGTTGCTGCGGCTCCCTGTCCACGACGCGCAAAATGAACCGCGCGGCGAGTTGCTCATCCTGCGCGACATCACGCAGGAGCGCGAATTGGAGCAGTTGCGTGAAGATTATACGAGCATGCTGGTGCACGACCTGCGTGCGCCGCTGACGTCGATCATGAATGGCGTCATGATGCTCCAGCGCGGCATTGTCGGCCCGGTAAACGCACAGCAGCAGGAACTGCTGAAGATTGCGTATCAGGGCAGCCAGACGATGCTGCAGTTGATCAATACCCTGCTCGATATCTCCAAACTGGAGCAGGGACAGATGACGCTGGACCTCAAGCCGCT
This sequence comes from Roseiflexus sp., assembly GCA_025055265.1. Taxonomy (GTDB): domain Bacteria; phylum Chloroflexota; class Chloroflexia; order Chloroflexales; family Roseiflexaceae; genus Roseiflexus. Next base: position 1,288 of record JANWXL010000107.1, on the reverse strand, counting down.
GCCTGTTTTCAGCGTGATCGATCAGGCGATTGAACGATTGCAGCACCTTGCCAGCAGTCGCCACATTGCGATTGAGCAACGCCTGGCATCGTATCTTCCGCCGGTTGAGATCGATGGCGAGAAAATCGTTCGCGTGCTTCAGAATCTGCTGGATAACGCTATCAAGTTTTCCCCGACGCATAGCGTAGTGACCATTGGAGCGTTTCTGGCTCATGGCGCCTCCCCACCGCCGGAGGACGCCCCGGTGCATGTCCCGTTCGCACAAGAGGATCGCCTGGTGGTGTGGGTGCAGGATCGTGGTCCAGGAATACCGCCCGCCTATTTTCAGCGCATCTTCGAGAAGTTTGGCCAGGTGCGCGGTCGCAACAAAGTACGAGGGACCGGGCTGGGGCTGACGTTCTGCCGTCTGGCGGTCGAGGCGCATGGCGGGCAGATCTGGGTTGAGAGCGTCGAAGGCGCTGGCAGCGTTTTTGCATTCACGCTGCCGGTGCGCCGCGATGGTTGACGTTTCCGGATGCGAGGGTCTACATAACAATCTATTCACAGAATGATTGACAGTCTTCTTATCCTGGCTGGCATATTCGTGCTTGATACCTCTTGTTGAGAAGACTATAATAGAACTGTCAAGTTAGGATGTCTGTAAAATGTTGACCTGGTCGGAAGGCGGGCGGGGCATGCACAGACTTGTATCGGTTATTCGCTCACAGATCCGATACAAAATTATCTTTCCCTACCTGGCGCTGACGCTCGTCGTAATGATGGCAGGCGCGGCGATTGCGGTCGGTCTGGTGGCGGCCTCGTGGGAAGAGCGGCTCCAGAACCAGCTGGCGCAGGTAGCGCGCAACACAACAGATGCGCTCGTGCGGCGCGAACGCAACCATCTGGAGTTTCTGCGCCAGGTGGTCTTTGCGCCTGCAAATAATGATATTCCGGCGGTAGCGGATGCGTTCGCAAGCGGTGATGCCGATCAGGTGACTCGGGCGCTCGATCCATACTATCGATTCGGCGTCGGAAGCGTTAACCTGGACTTCGATCGGATGATCGCGTTCGACCGCAACGGCAAAACGCTGGTGGACTGGCTCCGTGTCTCAGAAAACCCTGCTGATCCGCCACAGCGTATTCTGACGACCGATCTCTCGAGTCTGGATTTTGTCCGGTTGATTATCACAGGCGGAACGATCGATGGGAATGATAAGTTTTCGAATCTGATCTACTTTGCGCCTGATGTGCAACCATATTTTTATACGGTTGTACCGGTGCGTAAAGACAATCAGGTAGTTGGCGGGAT
>JANWXL010000586.1 GCA_025055265.1 Roseiflexus sp. | reverse complement strand
GGCGCACCGTTGGCGGGCCCATCGGAGGTCGGTCGGAGGTAGGGGCACGCCGCTGGCGTGCCCATTGGATGCCGATGGGTGTCGGGGCGCACCGTTGGCGTGCCCATCGGATGCCGGTAGCGTGCCTGTAGGGGCACGCCGGTGGCGTGCCCAGCAAAGGCCGGTGGCGTGCCCATCGGAGGTCGGCGGCGCTGGTTGCACCGCGGCAACGCCGCCGCGATCGCAATTGCACATTGATTGTGGGAAGGTTGCAGGTTGAAGGTTGCAGGTTGAACGTGAAAAGGTTGCAAGCGGTTCACTCTGTGCCCTCGGTGGCGCTGTGGTAAATCCACAGGCGTGAATATGGGACAGTGCGAACAAGGTTGCAAGCGGTTCGCTCTGAGCCCTCGGCGGCTCTGTGGTGAATCCACAGGCATGAATATTGGACGATGCAAATGTGGAAAGTGTAAGGTTAAGGCAAGCGATCTAACCCCTAACCCTTAACCCCTAACCCCTAACGAACCGCATCTCGTTAAACGCCGCTCCCGCAATACGCCCCCGCTCATCGAGGTGCGCGGATTTGCCGCTGACTTTCCACTCGCTGCTGAAGTTGCCAAGCCCGCCAATGAGGCGCGGCATTCCGTGCGCATCGAAGGTCGCGTAGATCATGAAGCGGGCGTGTGCGTCAATAGGCTGCAACATATGCGTCGCCCACGGCAGGCACACATCAACCGGATATGTCGCGTCCACGTAACGCTGGACGATCCATGGTTCGCCCTGCGCCAGCCGCTCCTTCACGAAAGCAAGCGTTTTCTGCGCCGCACTGCGTGAGCCGTTGAGCCGCAGCACGCCGCGCCCCTGGCTGTAGTATGCGCCGCTGCCGCTCCCGCACTTCAGCACCAGCAGACGCCGGGCAGCCGTTGAAAGATCGGCGAGATCGTCGATGGCGCGGACTGCACGCAGTTGCTTTCCAATGGTTTCCGGGACGCCAGCGGCCAGTGCGGTGAGATCGATTTTCTCGCCGTGCATCAATGCCACTGCGCCAAACAGCGTGCGCAGCCGGTCGTCGAAGAGATGGGCATAGTCTGGCATGAAGGGCAGCGCCATACCCCACTTCTGGCGGTAGACGTAGTTGAGCGGCGTCTCAATCCAGAGCCTGCCATCAACCGCAGCCCGCGCCAGGCGAACAATCATGGCAGGCGCAATCACCGGCAAGAGTTCCTGCGCGTACAGGAAATCGACAGGCAACAACCTGCCTTTGTCGGCAACCATGAATCTGCCGCTGCGCTCGATGATCCGCTGCGCTCCTTCGCGTCGATCAAAGACGATGTAGCGCATGCCCTGCCGGTCGCACGCGCGTTGCAGATAGCGCTCGCCACGGTACCAGACGGATCGGACGGGGTTGACCGCAACCGGGTCATCGCCGCTGCACTGTCTGATCATCTCACGGAATGAATCTGCCAGGTTGCCGGGCATCCCGGCAGTTGCAGGGACGGTTGCCGCGTGAACGTCGTGAATGCCGGAAAACAGTCCCAGCCCGCCCGATTTCCACTGCACCTCGGCAACCGCGCGCTGCGGACCGATCGCAATGTAGTCGACCCGGCAGAAACGTGGTGTGAGCCCGGAGGCGAGCGTCGTGCGTTGCGCCTGAATTTCTTCGAGGGAGAGACCATATTCGCACAGCCGGGCGATCCAGCGCGGCGCCTCGCCAGCCAGCGACGCGCGGTACAGATCGTTCCAGGCGCGGTAGAATTGCCAGAGCAGTGCAAGATCATCGGTGAGCGCAGTGGTCGCAGTGTGATCGAGCACGCACGATGATGGAGTAATTAACGACGCATAGGTATCGCCTGAGCCGTAGATCAGACCGCTGGCGGTCAGGGCGTTGGCCAGCTCATCCGCCACACAGTCAGGATGACGCACAATTGTTATCAAACCCATCATCTACAGATCGAACGCGCGTAGCCACAGTTCCAGGGTGATCAGCAGCCAGATGAACTGACCATGGCGCCGCCAGACAAGACTGCGGTGGTGCATCCAGTCGCGCACCGCCTGCTCACGGAACAAACCGCGCGCCCTCGCCTGTGGTCCCAGCAGCAGATCGTTCGCCAGATCGCGCAGCGGACCGTGCAGCCAGTACTGCACGGGCATCAGCATGCCGCTCTTGGGTCGATGCAGAATGGTTGGCGGCAGCAGATCGCGCACTGCCTGTTTCAGAACCCATTTTTCATGCAAACCGCGCAGTTTGAGCGCAGGGGGGATGGCAAAGGCCGCATCAACCAGGGGGAAAGCGAAGAGCGGCGAACGTCCTTCGACACCGCTTGCGGTCGTCATCCGCTCAACCTTCGGCAGAATATGGTGAGCGCCCTTTGTGCGCAGATTGGTATACAGCAGACGATTCAGGAACGACGTCATCCGCGGCGATTCGAGGTACGGCTGCACGTGGCGCTCCAGCGGCGGCGCATCGCGTAAAGCGTCGATCACATCGGCAGTGAGCAGACGCTCAAGCTGGTCGTAGCACTTCTGATACGAGCGCAAATAGGCGCTTGATCGTGCTGCCGGGTTCGGGTCGTCGCGGTGGAACTCGAAGGCGAGCATCGGCTGGTTCTTGGGACCGCCAAACACCGGGTCGCCGCCTTCGCCGTTCAGAATGACCGACAGACCATCACGCGCTGCGGCGCGCGACAGGAGCAGATTCGGCGTCGTCAGCGGGTCGCCGACCGGGCAATCGAGCAGCGCTACTGTTTCTGCCAGATGATCGGCGATGGTCTTTCCATCGAACGTCAGCACGGTATGCTCAGTGCCGCAGTGCGCGGCGACCAGACCGGAATACGCCAGTTCATTGGGGAATTCTTTGCCAAAATTGATCGCATACGTGCGCACTGGTCGGTCATGCAGCCGTGCCGCCAGGGCGGTAACCAGGCTGCTGTCGATGCCGCCGGAGAGGAAGACGCCGACCGGTTGCCCGGCGGGCAGACGTGCAGCGACCGCCTGTTCGAGCAGATCGCGCAAGCGCCGGGCGTATGCTTCCGCCGGAAGCGTGTCGTCCC
>JANWXL010000563.1 GCA_025055265.1 Roseiflexus sp. | reverse complement strand
AGGAGATCTTCGCACCAGTGGTGACCGTGCAACCCTACGAGACATTCGAGGAAGCGCTGGAAGCGGTCAATAACAGCGATTTCGGGTTGCAGGCGGGCGTCTTCACGCGCGATGTCGGACGCATTTTCCAGGCATACGATGCGCTGGAGGTTGGAGGTGTGATTATCAACGACGTCCCAACCTGGCGTCTCGATCCCATGCCATACGGTGGCGTCAAACAATCCGGCTTTGGGCGCGAAGGGCTGCGGTATGCGATTGAGGAGATGACTGAGCGGAAGTTGCTGGTGATTAGGGGTTAGGGGTTAAGGGTTAAGATCCATAGCCCCTAACCCCCAACCCCCAACCCCTAACCCCTAACCCATACCCGCCACTCGTCAGCAAGTTCGTTAAGCGAGGCGCCGTAGATGCCCTGGTAATTCGCCGAGCCGGGTTCGCGACCGCGCCCGCTTATGTACAATGCGTGCATCTTCTCCATCCCATCGCGCTCGATCAGAAAATCAACGAACGATGCCCACAACTCGTAGGCGATGTTGTCACCGTAGCGTCGGGCGTGCAACAGGCGCAGCGGCACGCCAGAGTCGCGGATCTGGCGCGCCCGTTCCTTCCAGCTACTGACGCCATACTTTGCCAGCCATGGCGGACCGGTGATCCAGGTGGCGAGTCCTTCCAGCAGGATGATGTCAGCGCGCTTCTGGGCATCGTCGCCGTAGCGCTGCGCCTGAAGGTGATGCGCCAGTTCGTGCGACGCAACAACCAGTGCGCGTTCGATGTCTTCTTCGGGTCGGTAATACACCTCGGCGCGCCTTTCTTCGGTGTATGCGACGCCGCGCGTGTCTTTCGACGGCGCCAGCGACGGGCGATAGAACGCGATCGATACCCGCCGCTGCAACTGAAATCCGAAGCGTTCCTCGTTGCCGCGCAGGAGTTCTTCCAGGCGGGGCGCAATGGCTGCCACCTGATCTGGCGTGAAGGTGCGCAGACCAACGTAGACATCCAGGCGTCCGGTCTGTGCGACGCGCGTCCCGCGCATGGGCGGACCGTCGCCAGCAATGAAGGGGAATGCGGCGACTGCCTCGGTAGCAGGCGGCACAGATGCAGCTCGAGCAATGTCAGGAGGTCTGATTTCCCGGCGTGTCGCAACCGGGAACCGGATCTGTTGCAGCGGCGCCTGCACCCGTGGCGCCGCTGTACGTTCAACGCGAAAGATTCGGGGAAGAGTGATGGCTGGCTCGACGAAACGCTCGTCTGAAGGCTGGACTGTCAGGCTGGCAACGGCAACAATAACAAAGACGAGCGCCATGATGCGACTGACAGGACGCGGCATGGCGTTTCCTTTTGCGCGACAATCACGGTCGCCTGCAAGCGCGCGCTGGTTGCGCGCTCTATCCGATTGCGATTCGATGGGCTCTCTGGTATCACATGGTTATGTTTTTGTCAAATGTCCGGTTGCGTTTGCCGTCATCGTCTGCTACTATCACATCCTGTCTGATAAGAGCGCCGGGATCAAACGCCGCCCATCCGCTATTGTCCGCCAGGTGCAGATGTGGCGGCATCAACGTTGAGGGGATCAATCAATGCACGACAGCGACCCTGCGTCTGTTCGTCAGCGACCGCGTATCTGGACCGACGTTCATCTTCTGCCGGAAGCTGCGGCGTTGCTGGAGGCGCACGCCGATGTAACGGCAGGCGGCGATCCGGCGGCATTGCCCGGCAGCGCAGCGGCAATTATCAGCGCTCTGGTCCGTGCCGATGGCGCGTGGATGGATCAGGCGGGCGCGACGCTGCGGGCGATTGCTCGTCCTGGCATTGGGGTGGACAATATCGACATTGCCGCAGCGACGGCGCGCGGCATCCTGGTGATCAACACCCCTGACGGTCCGACCGAGAGTACGGCGGAACATGCAGTTGCACTGCTTCTGGCGCTGGCGAAGCAGGTTGTCACTGCCGACCGTCGTTTCCGGGAGGAAGGATGGAGCGCTGCGCGGTTGCGTGGCGTCGAGGTGCGCGGCAAAACGCTGGGAATTGTCGGTCTGGGGCGCATCGGGCGGCGCGTGGCGCAGATCTGCCGGCAGGGTCTGGGAATGCGCGTGGCGGCATACGATCCGCTGGCGCCAGCCGACGCATTTGCAGCATCGGATGTTGTGCGCGTGGAAATGCTCGATGAACTCCTGGTACAGTCGCAGGTTCTGACACTGCACTGCGCGCTGACGCCGGAGACGCGGGGGCTGATTGGCGTGCGGGAACTGGCGCTGTTGCCGCAGGGCGCGTGGCTGATCAATGTCAGTCGCGGCGCCGTGATCGATCAGACGGCGCTGATCGATGTCCTGACCACCGGGCGACTGGCGGGCGCCGGGCTTGACGTTTTCGACCCGGAACCGCTCCCTGATGACCACCCGCTCCTGCGGCTGCCAAACGTCATCCTGACTCCGCACATCGCGTCGTTTACCGACGACGGCGTGCGCGCGATGCACCTCGGTGCAGCGGAACAGGTCGTTCGTCTACTGCGTGGCGAACGACCGCCGCACATTGTCAATCCTGAAGCCCTACCCCTGACTCCTAATTCACGCCCTTAATCTTCGCCACGAGCAGGTCGCGGTTCATCCGTGCGATGACGTCGAGCGGAATTTCCTTGGGACACGCGGCGGCGCATTCACCGATGTTCGTGCATCCGCCGAAGCCTTCTTTGTCCATCTGCTCAACCATACGCACCACGCGGGTATAGCGTTCGGGCTGCCCCTGCGGCAGCAGACCAAGGTGCGCGATCTTGGCGGCAGTGAACAGCATAGCGGAGGCGTTCGGGCAGGCTGCCACGCACGCACCACATCCAATGCATGCTGCTGCGTCCATCGCAGCCTCAGCATTCTGTTTCGGCACCAGAATAGTGTTGGCGTCCTGCGCCACGCCGGTGTTCGCCGAAATGAAACCGCCCGCCTGAATAATGCGGTCGAATGCCGAGCGATCCACGATCAGGTCCTTCATCACCGGGAAGGCGCGCGCCCGCCACGGCTCGATTGTAATGACATCGCCGTCCTTGAAGTGGCGCATATGCAACTGGCATGCCGTTGTTCCCCGGTGACCGCCGTGCGGATACCCGTTGATCACCATGCCGCACGAACCACAGATCCCCTCGCGGCAGTCGTGCTCGAATGCAATCGGCTCTTCGCCGTTCATAATGAGTTCCTGGTTGACCACGTCGAGCATCTCCAGGAACGACATGTCGGGGATGATATTCTTCGCCTGATAGGTCACAAAGCGACCTTCGGACTGTGGGTTCTTTTGCCGCCAGACGTGAAGCGTAAGGTTCATAGCGTGCTCTCTCTATTCCAGGGCGTCGGCGTGCGGGGAGGATATTGCAGCGATCGCGGCTGCAACTCATATCCCCGACGCCATGCCAGATCATCACTTGTAGCTGCGAATAGCTGGCTTGACATACTCGAAGATCAGCGGCTCCCGGTGGAGCACCGGCTTCGTGCCCAGACCGGTGAACTCCCAGGCTGCCACATACGCGAAGTTCTCATCGTCGCGTTCAGCTTCGCCATCTTCGGTCTGATGCTCCTCGCGGAAGTGACCGCCGCACGACTCGTCCCGATGGAGCGCATCGATGCACATCAATTCGGCGAGTTCCATAAAGTCAGCCACGCGCCCGGCTTTCTCCAGTTCCTGGTTGATGTCGTTGCCTTCGCCGGGGACCTTCACTTCGCGCCAGAACCGCTCGCGAAGTTCCGGGATGATCTCGAGGGCGCGCTTCAGACCGGCTTCATTCCGCGCCATACCGCAGTAATCCCACATAACCTTGCCGAGTTCGCGGTGGAACATATCGACTGTGCGCGTGCCCTTGGTGTTGAGCAGGCGCTTGATGCGGTCGGCGACTTCCGCTTCGGTTTCGCGGAAAGCGATGTGGGTTGTATCAACCTTCGGCAGTTTGGTCGACGCCAGATAATCGGCGATGGTATACGGCAGAATGAAATAGCCGTCCGCCAGCCCCTGCATCAACGCCGAGGCGCCCAGGCGATTGGCGCCGTGGTCCGAGAAGTTCGCCTCGCCGATAACAAACAGACCGGGGATGGTGCTCATCAGGTTGTAGTCGACCCACAAACCGCCCATTGTGTAGTGCGGCGCCGGGTAAATGCGCATCGGCGTCTCATATGGATTTTCGCCCGTAATGCGCTCATACATCTCGAAGAGGTTGCCGTAGCGCTCTTCAATCACCTTCTTCCCCAGACGCTTAATTGCATCGGAGAAGTCGAGGTAGACGCCAAGTCCGCCAGGACCGACGCCGCGCCCTTCGTCGCAGACCTCCTTTGCAGCACGCGATGCAATGTCACGCGGCGCCAGGTTGCCGTAGCTGGGATACTTGCGCTCGAGATAGTAGTCACGCTCATCTTCGGGGATCGAACTTGGCGGGCGCTTATCGCCGGGCGTCTTTGGCACCCAGACGCGCCCATCGTTGCGCAGCGACTCCGACATAAGCGTCAGTTTGCTCTGGTGATCGCCGCTGATCGGAATACAGGTCGGGTGAATCTGGGTAAAGCAGGGATTGCCAAAGAAGGCGCCGCGCCGATAGGCGCGCCAGATCGCCGTCGTATTGCACGCCTTGGCATTCGTCGAAAGGTAAAAGACGTTCGAATACCCGCCGGTTGCCAGCACGACTGCATCGGCAATATGCGACTCAATTTTGCCGGTGACCATATCGCGCGTGACAATGCCGCGCGCCCGACCATCGATAACCACCAGATCGAGCATTTCAGTGCGTGAGAACATTTTGACCTGCCCAAGCCCGATCTGGCGGCTGAGCGCCTGGTAGGCGCCGAGCAGCAGTTGCTGCCCCGTCTGACCGCGGGCGTAGAAGGTGCGCGCCACCTGGGCGCCGCCGAAGGAGCGGTTGTCCAGGTAGCCGGAGTACTCGCGCGCAAACGGGACCCCCTGCGCGACACACTGGTCGATGATCGCCATGCTTACTTCCGCAAGGCGATAGACGTTCGCCTCACGCGCGCGGAAGTCGCCGCCCTTGACCGTATCGTAGAACAGGCGGAAAACGCTGTCGCCGTCGTTGCGATAGTTCTTGGCGGCGTTGATGCCGCCCTGTGCGGCGATGCTGTGCGCGCGGCGCGGGCTGTCGTGGTAAGTGTAGCACTTAACGTTATACCCTGCTTCGCCCAACGTTGCTGCCGCCGAAGCGCCTGCCAGACCCGAACCGACCACGATAATCGTGTAGCGCCGACGGTTCGTCGGGCTGACAAGTTTCATCTCGAACTTGTGACGCTCCCATTTGCGCTCAATCGGCCCTTCTGGAATTTTAGAATTGAGCTTTGGGTCGAGATATTCCGTTATGGGCCGGGTTGTTGTCGGCCTGGTATCCGTGGTGGTCATAGGTTTATCTCTTTTCTAGGTGCTTCAACACCGAAACGGCGCACTCATCCCTTGTGCACGTGCATATCAGCGTACCAGCCCGGTAATGACCGCAATCGGCACGGTCGAAAAACCC
>JANWXL010000064.1 GCA_025055265.1 Roseiflexus sp. | reverse complement strand
CAAGGCGCAGTTTCGGTCATCTCTGTGCCTTTGCGCCTTTGTGTGAGGAATGAAAGGCGCGAGGCGCGAGGCGCGAGGCACGAGGCACGAGGCAAAGGGCACGAGCGAGTGATGAGTGACGAGCAAGGCGCAGTTTCGGTTATCTCTGTGCCTTTGCGCCTTTGTGTGAGGAATGAAAGGCGCGAGGCGCGAGGCGCGAGGCGCGCGGCAAGGGGCACGAGGCAAGGGGCACGAGGCCCGAGGGCGCATTCGCCCATTCGTTTCCATTCGTTTATTCGCTTCCTTATTCGTTGACAGGCGAAAGAGGCACGAGGCACGAGGCACGAGGCAAGGGGACCGAGGCGAGGGATGATAGGCGAGCAAGGCCCATAAACCGTAATCAATGAACCTTTGCAAATAAGAAATAGGAATTAGAGGCGCATGTCAACGTATTTGTTAGCTTTTATCCGCATTTATTGGATTGGGAGATGGCGCCCTAGGTCCTCGCTCCCCTTGCCTCGTGCCCCTTGCCGCGCGCCTCGCGCCTCGCGCCTCGCGCCTTTCATTCCTCACACAAAGGCGCAAAGGCACAGAGATGACCGAAACTGCGCCTTGCTCGTCACTCATCATTCACCTCTTGCCTCTCGCTCCGCGCCTCTCACCTCTCGCCTCTCGCCCCGCGCCTCTCGCCTCTCCCCTTCCCACGTTCAACGTTCCACGTGCAACAACTACCCGCATCCTGTGCGCCTGCCACCGTCACGCCTGCCGTTTTGAGTCACAGAGGCGCAGAGGGCACAGAGAGCGCCGTTACCCCTCTCGCCTCGCGCCTCTTCCCTTCCAACCCTTACCGTTCCCCCTCCCGCGCGCCGATGACCAGCGCCCCGGCGCGCAATGTTGCGGCGTACCGTCCCGGCGTCAGCCGGTCGAGCGGCGTGCCGTCGGGAACGACGCATCCCGGCAACCCGACGTCGGTTTCGACGCGGAGACCGCTTTCGCCCTTGGACTCGACGACCCAGATTTCTGAACCGACGCGCTGGATGACGATCCGTGCGGGACTGCCGAGGTCAAACCAGATCTGTTTGCCGAAGAGGAGGCGGATGCGTCGCGCGCCGGTGACCGGATCGGGTTCGTGGCGGATGCGGACGTACATCCCGGCGGCGCGGTCTGTACGCCGCTCCGACGCGTCCGGTACGCGTTGCGTTTCGGCGCGTTCCGCCATGCGCTCCTGCTGTTCCGCCAGGGCGCGCAGTTCAGCCGCGATCTGACGGCGACGCTCAGGGGTTGCGCGCGGACCGAGCGCTTCAACGACTGCGCGCCGGAGGATGTCGTAACTGTCACTGTTCATCGTCGTGCGTCCAGTGGAATGCCGCGGTGCAATCCGAGCGAGCGGGCATAGGCGACGACTTCGGCGTATTCGCCGGTTGTGATCCGTCGCGCCAGTTCGGGGTAATCGTATGCCCGGTACGACGGGTGGTACTGATCCATCAAGTTGATCCAGGAGTCGCGCGAGATCTCCTCGGCGATGAAACGCAACACCTCCTGGGAGCCTGCAAGCCGTCCCGGCAGCACCAGATGACGGATGAGCAACCCGCGCACCGCCACTCCACGCTCGATGCGCAGGTCGCCGACCTGCCGGTGCATTTCGCGCAGCGCCGGGCGCACGACTTCCCAGTAGTGCGGGATGCCTGAGTACTGCTGACCTATTGCTGAGTCGCTGTACTTGACATCCGGCATATAAATGTCCACCACGCCGTTGAGGAGCCGAAGCGCTGCAACCGAGTCATACCCGGAGGTGTTGTACACGATGGGCAGACGCAACCCGCGCGGAACGGCAATTGCCAGCGCCTCGAGGATCTGTGCGATAACGTGGGATGGGGTGACCAGATTGAGGTTATGGCACCCTTCCCGCTGCACCTCGAGAAAAATCTCCGCCAGTTGGGCAGCATCAACGGCGTGGCCGCTGACAAACTGGCTGATGTCATAGTTCTGGCAGTACACGCACCGCAGGTTGCATCCACTGAAGAAGACCGTTCCTGAGCCACGCCATCCGCGCAGCACATTTTCTTCGCCGAAATGCGGACCATAGGACGCCACAATCGCCTCCCGCCCAACGCGGCACTCGCCTGCCTCGTCGTGCAGCCGGTCAGCGCGACACGCCAGCGGGCAGAGGGTGCAGGACGCCAGTCGCTCGCGCGCAAGATCCGCACGTTCCTGCAACACGCCCTGTTCGTAGAGTTCGAGATATGCCGGGTACGACATATGCCATTCCTCTGGTTTGTCTCTGCAACTCCTCAAGCGGGTATGGCACGTTCAAATACATTGTACCTCACACGCGATGCGAAAGGGATATGACAGATCAGTATTCACTGCCAGGATCAACCTGCTCTACGCATGACTTGTGATAGGACACGGATATGCGTAGATTAAGACGGATTTTCACGGATTTGACGACATAGGCTCTTGCATAACGGGTCGCTTCGGGCTGATGAGCATTCAGCACTTAAATCCGGCATACGGCGCCGCCTGCGCCCTGAGCCTGCTGAAGGGCGCAGGGCGCTTGCTGCCGGTGGTATGCCCGAATCAGAAGTGTGAACGGCGGCTGTTATCTGTAACAGAATGTTCACTGCCGATAGATCGGATCTTCCGTCTCTGCGCTTATGAACGGCATATACTGGCAGTAGTTCGGCGGTTCGATGGGGCGCCGCTTCGAACATTGTCTTCCCCTCTTTGAACCACGCTTCATCCAGACGCTTTCCCATAACCGCAGAACCCTGGCAGCCCTGATTGACTTGAGGAGGCATCTTATGGCAACGACGCATCTCCAGAGCATATGGGTGCACGGGCATAGCATGCAGGTCGAGGACAATGATGCGCTAGCGGCGGTCTGGCGCTCCGGGTTTTGCCTCTACGTCGAAGGCAAGCCCGATAGCCTGAACTGGCTGCATGCCTCCATCCCAACCCCGGCGTTCGTCGGGGATCATCGGACGCGCGTCGGTGCGGTTATGATCGTCTGTCGCACGATGTCGAATGATGCGATTGTGCGTGATGTCCACGTCTATGATGGCGATGTCAAAATCGGTGACATCAACGATGTCAATCTGAGCGGCGATATCGGGCTGGTTCGTTTCACCCTGCCGGATCACCCGGAGGTGCAGACGGCAGTCGGGGTTTCGCTCGGTCTCACGTTTGGCGCAGCGGCGCTACCGCACGGAATCAGCGTGATTGCGGTTGGCGTAGAGTTTGTATAATGGAGATTACCGGATCGGCGCACAGGAAATGGAACTGCGATGATGGAGTTATTTCACCAGCAGCCCCCAACGCTGGGGAGTCAGTACACCGACGACCGGGTGCTCCGGTCATTCCTGCGGCGCGCACTGCCGCGCGATGTGCTGGCGCAGGTCGAACCGGACCTGATGACGATGGGTGAACTTGCGGGCGGCGAACTCTACCGCCTGCACCTTGCCGACCGCCTCAATGAACCGGTGTTGACTCAGTGGGACGCCTGGGGTGAACGCATTGACCACATCGAGGTCTCGCCGCTCTGGAAGCGTGCCGCACGCCTCGCCGCCGAATACGGGCTGGTTGCGTTGCCCTACGAGCGCACCTATGGCGCTCTGTCGCGGATTGTCCAGTTTGCGCTGGTATACCTGTTCCATCCCTCGACTGACGTGTACACCTGCCCGCTGGCGATGAGCGACGGCGCGGCGCGCACTCTGGTTCAGGCAGGCGATGCCGCTCTGATCGACCGTGCTTTGCCGCGCCTGACGAGCCGTGACCCGGATCGCTGCTGGACGAGCGGGCAGTGGATGACCGAACTGCCCGGCGGTTCGGACGTCAGCCGCACAGAAACGATTGCCCGTCCCGGTTTCGATGGCGTCTGGCGGTTATTCGGCAGGAAATGGTTCACCTCAGCGACGACCGGGCAGATGGCGCTGGCGCTTGCCCGTCCCGAAGGGAACCCGCCGGGCAGCCGCGGGCTGGCGCTCTTCTACATCGAACTGCGCGACGAAGAAGGACGCTTGCAGGGCATCCGCGTCAACCGGCTGAAAGACAAACTCGGCACGCGCAAGGTGCCAACCGCCGAACTCAGCCTGGAAGGAACCCCGGCGCGTCTGGTCGGCGGATTGAACGGCGGGGTGCGCGCGATTGTGCCAATGCTCCAGGTGACACGTATCTGGAATAGCATTTCGGCAGCATCGTTTATGCGCCGGGGCATCGCCCTGGCGCGCGATTACGCCCGTCGCCGCGTCGCCTTCGATGCGCCGCTCAACCGGCAACCCCTCCACATCGAAACCCTGGCGACGTTGCAGGCGGAATTCGAGGGCGCCTTCCACCTGAGTTTCCTGACGGCTGGATTGCTGGGCGCGGAAGAGGCGGGGACTGCCGACGAACGCCAGCAGCATCTGTTGCGCGTCCTGACCTCGATCACCAAACTGACGACAGGGCGGCAAGCGGTCGATGTGATGAGCGAAGTGATCGAGGCGTTCGGCGGCGCTGGCTATGTGGAGGACACGGGTCTGCCGACGTTGCTGCGCGATGCGCACGTGCTGCCCATCTGGGAGGGAACGACTAACGTCCTTGCGCTCGACACGCTGCGCGCACTGGCGCAACCGGGGACCTGGGACGCGATCATGAGCCTGGCGGATGAGCTGACGGCAGGTATCGGCGACCGAAGTCTCGCCAGCGCTGGCGCCAGCGCACGCGCTGCGCTTGACCATGCCCGGCGCTGGTTCGGTGAAACGCGCGACCGCGGACGTCTGGAACGCGGGGCGCGCCGCCTGGCGCTGACCATCGGGCGCGGTCTGGAACTTGCGCTCCTGGTCTCCCACGCCGCCTGGTCGCTTGCAGAGGAGCGCGACGGACGGGCGCGCGCCGCAGCGCTGCGTTTCGCCCGCTCCCCCATTGACCTGATCGACGACGAAGACGCCGACGATGCCGCATTAGCGGACGATTCGCCATTGCCCATTGGGGCGTGAAACGTTGCACGTTGCTGGCTGGAACATCCCCGACCCTTGAGGTCTTTGCCGCAGATCAAGGGGATGCGAGGGACCCTCACGGTCGGAACGATCTCTATTCCCTGTTTGCACTTTCTCGCAGGAGTCTTGGGGGAACGTTGCGTTGTATGGGGTGATCACGCAAAGGCGCGAAGGCACAAAGGTTTGGATTGTAAAGGGTGATGTGTAAAGGGGGAGAAAAGGTGCAAAGGGGAAAATGAAAGGTTAGGGTGAGCCATCTAACCCCTGACCCCTAACCCCTAATCTCCGGTTCTCGGTTCGAGGAAACGCATGCCCCCGATCCACGGCTTCTACTGGTCGCCGTCGCCGACGCATCTCGACGCGGAATGGAACGCATTCGTCCAGAGCAGCGCTAACAGCGTTGTGATCCAGATGCACGCGCTCACGGATGCGCTTCTTGATCGTCTTCAGCGGCAGGGCGCAACGGTCTACGTTGATCTGCCGTTGTTTGCTGGCGCCGATCTGCGCGTGAGTTTTCCCGACAGCGCTCCGGTCGATGAGTACGGCAGCGCGATGGGAGCGGACGAGTGGTACGTTCCGCTCTGCCCAAACAACGCTCACGTCCGCGCTCATCGTCTTGCCAGCCTGCGCAGCATACTGGAGCGGAACGGGAACGCGCTGCACGGCGTCTGGCTCGATTTCGTGCGCTACCCGGCGCGTTGGGAAGTTCCACAACCAAACCTGGTGCAGACCTGTTTTTGCGACCAGTGCCTTGTCCTTTTCTTCGCGCACCCGCAGCGCGAGTACACCGTCGATGAGCGCATGGCGGCGATAAACGCCATCCTGAACGAACGCTTCGACGCCTGGGTCGAGTGGAAATGCCAGCGGATCGCTGGCTATGTCCAGCACATCCGTGACTTCCTCAGAGTGCAGCGTCCTGACCTGCGCCTGGGTCTGTTCGCACTCCCCTGGCGACTGACCGACCACAACGCCGCCATTCGCGCAGTTGTCGGGCAGGACGTAGCGCTGCTCGGCAGGCGCGTCGATGCCATCAGCCCGATGGTCTACCATCGCCTCTGCAATCGATCCCCCGAATGGATCGCTGACGTCGTCGAAGAGATGCGCGTGCGGAGTTGCGCGGATATTCTGCCTGTCGTCCAGGCCATCGACGCGCCAGGGACGCTTTCAGCGGCAGAACTCCGGTGCGCGTTGGAGATCGCGCGCGCTGTGTCGGATCAGGGGGTTCTGCTGTTCGACCTGAGCGCCGTCGTCCGCGACCCTGCCAAACTGGCAGTGGTGCGCGAAATGTTTGAAAGGTAGGGGCACGGCGCCGCCATGCCCGCGGAAGGGTAGGGGCACGGCGCTGCCACTCCCGCGAAAGGGTAGGGGCACGGCGCTGCCATGCCCGCGAAAGGGTAGGGGCACGGCGCTGCCGTGCCCCCCACGTGATGCACGTAGCACGTTGCGTGCGGGAAAGGTAGGGGCGCGGCGCCGCCGTGCCCGCGAAAGGGTAGGGGCACGACGGCACCATGCCCGCGAAAGGGTAGGGGCACGGCGTCGCCGTGCCCGCGAAAGGGTAGGGGCACGGCGTCGCCGTGCCCGCAGAAAGGTAGGGGCACGGCGTCGCCGTGCCCGCAGAAAGGTAGGGGCAAGGTCTCGCCGTGCCCGCAGCCATCCGTTACACCTTGCACGCAGGAGGGAGGCGCATCGTGAAAGGCAGGAGGCGAGAGAGGGAGCGGAGAAGACAAGCCTGTTGGCGTTCTCTATGCCCTACCACTCGTCACTCATCACGCGTCACTAGCAAAAACATCCATCCCTCGCCCTCATTCCCGCGTATCACAAAATGCTACCCCGCCATCAGTCGACGTACTGATACACAATAGGAAGTTTCACCTATAGACGGCGGGCTGGCGCGCTGCTATACTGCCTGCTAGAAGAACTGCGGCACGGCGCACGACCGATGCTCATCCCAAAGGAGGAACCCACCATGACGGCACTGCTCATCGCTTCCGCAATCGCCCTGATGATCTTCGCATCTCGCCGCGCCGCGCTGCGCCTTCAGGAGCGCTCCGTTCCCGTGCGAGTCACCACGCGCACCCGCCGCTGATGTCGTCGGTGAAGGTTGTCGAGTCGATAGGGGCAGGGTTCAGAACCCTGCCCCATTTCATTGGCGCCAATCAGCCGCTCTGTTGCTCTGAGCAGCCTGGTTCTTGGGGCAGCAGCGGCTCTATGTTCGTCAGTAAATCCGGGACATCGACGGTTGCTGTCTTCCACACCTCATTCCAGTCGACGGTATCATAGCCATGAATAAGATGATCGCGCATGCCTGCGATGAGCGACCAGGGAATACTGGAATGCTGTGCGCGAAATTCACGTGAAAGCCGCTTGACCGCTTCACCCGCGACCAGTAACTGATACAGCACAGCGGACTGGGTCTTGACGTCGCTCAAGAATGCGTCTTTCGTCATCCCAGCGACAAATGCTGTTATCAGGCGCGCTGCATGGGCGATGTCGAGCAGAGTGGCTTCATCCCGTTGCATGAACTTCCCCAGCGTTGGGAAACAAGAGTTGTGCTGTGTTCAGAATCTCCCGGCGACGCAGCCAGTTGGCACTTTGCAGAAGGGCGCGTTTGCTGATAAGATCAACGTTTCTCCGAAAGAGCGCCTGAAGTTCTTGCTGCATCTGAACATGGTCAAGCAATCCCCAATCTGTGCCCTCCTCAAAGTCAACAAGAATATCCAGATCGCTCTCTTCCGAAAAATCATCGCGTAAAACCGAGCCAAACAGCGCCAACTGGCGAATCTTCCAGCGCTGGCAGAACGACGCGATTTCGTTAGTGGGAACGATGATGCGCCACTCATTCATGTCTTTTTCGGGTAATCGCATATGTACATCATCCTGACGCCTCTCTGCGCCGTGCAGCCGTGGGGCGTCCAGGCGCAGGTGACCCACGGCTGCATGGCGCAGACTGATTATATCTCTCCGGAGCAGCAGACACAAACAGCAGCGCCTGGGCGTTCTCTCTCACACACACAACCGTCCATCGCCTGGCGCGTGCCCGAACACGCGATCCAGCCAGTCGAAGATCACTGTATGCGCCAGGCGCAGGTTATTCACCTGGCAATGCCCATCCGCGCCTTCGGCAGCGGTGAATTCGCAGAGCGTGACATCGACGCCGCGCTGATGGAAATCGCGG
>JANWXL010000495.1 GCA_025055265.1 Roseiflexus sp. | reverse complement strand
CATTGGGCTTGGCAGCAACCTTGGCGACCGTGTTGCGCGATTGCGGGAAGCTGTTGTGCGTCTGAGTCGGATCATCGAGATCACCCGCGTTTCGCGTCTGTATGTGCATGCGCCGCTTGGGTATGTCAGCGAGGATGCCTTCATCAATGCAGTCGTCGAAGGGCGCACCACGCTCAAACCCCTGGCTCTCCTCGTTGAACTGCAGAACATCGAGCGCGCTATGGGACGGCGGCGAGGCGTGCAGTATGGTCCGCGTCCCATCGATCTCGACATTCTCCTCTATGGCGCTGTGCAGATGGAGTCGTTCGAACTGACCATCCCGCATCCGCGCCTGGCTGAACGCGCGTTCGTCTTGAAGCCGCTGGCTGAAATTGCGCCAGATCTGATGCATCCTGTACTGTACTATACTGTCAAGCAGTTGCTGGCCAACGTTGATGAAGCTTCCCAGGTCAAGTTGTACGAACCGGGCAGCCCTCACTAAGACCTGGTTGCAGCAGCATTATACGCCCAATGCGCTGCGCAGATCGGCAATCTCCGCTTCCAGCTCGCTCACCAGCGCCAGGCGATCCGTTTCCGGCAGGAACGCCGCTCGGGCGCCGGTCAGCGTCGTCTGCGCCAGATCACCGGCGGTGAAGCCGAAGTGCCGGGCTGCCAGACGATACTCGTCGCACAGAGTTGTCCCAAAAAACGCCGGATCGTCGGTATTGACCGTGAGCAACACGCCTGCATCGAACAGGCGACGCAGCGGATGAGCATCGAATGCTGGCACGGCGCCGGTCCGCACATTGCTGGTTGGGCAGATATCGAGCACAATATGATGAGCACGCAGGTAGGCGACCAGCGCCGGGTCATCGATGCTGCGAATGCCGTGCCCGATGCGACGGACGCCAAGCGCTTCAATAGCGCCCCAAACGCTGGATGGACCAACCACTTCGCCAGCGTGCGCCATCACCTGCAAGCCAGCGTGGCGCGCAGCGGCGAAGACTTCGGCGAACGGCTCCGGCGGATAATTGATCTCATCGCCGCCTATCGACCAGCCGACCACGCCATGCTTCATGTTGCGAATGGCGCTTTCCAGCAGTTGCCACGCCAGATCAACGCCGAACTGTCGTCCATAGTCGAACACCAGCCCCACACGCACATTGTACTCGCGCGCGGCGCGGGCGAAGCCAGCCGCAGCGCCCTGCACCACCTCGTCGAGATCGAGCGCACGGCGATGGTACTGAACTGGTGAAATCATCACCTCAGCGTAGCGCACATTCTGTTCTGCCAGATGAGCGCCCAATTCATAGGCAACCTGCTCGAAGTCGCGCCCGGTGGCGAGTGACCGCGCCAGGACCATAAAGACGGTCAGAAATTCGTGGAAGTTGTGGTAATTGAAGAGTTGCGCCACCCCAGCCTCATCGCGCGCTGGCAGATCGACGCCGTTGCGCCTGGCTAGCGCCAGCAGAGTGGCAGGTCGAATGGCGCCTTCCAGGTGCAGGTGCAACTCGACTTTGGGCATGCGGACGATGAATTCGTCGAGTGCGGAGACGAGTTGCTGTTGGGTGCTCACAGTCACCTCGTTTCTGTCGCCATAGGCTCACAGTGCGCGGGTTGCCTGCACCTCCCCATTCCCTGGCAGTTGCGCACTACCTTTGACCTGACGACTCCCAACTCGCAACACCATTGCGCCGCGTGTCATTTACCGAGCGGTGACGGCCTCAAGGCGTTCAGCATTATCAGCGATGATCAACGCATCGATCAGGCGATCAAGGTCGCCATCGAGGATGCCGGGAAGATTGGAGAAATTCTGCCCGATGCGATGATCGGTCACCCGGTCCTGGGGAAAGTTGTAGGTGCGAATTTTCTCGGCGCGTTCACCAGTGCCAACCTGC
>JANWXL010000385.1 GCA_025055265.1 Roseiflexus sp. | reverse complement strand
ACATGAGTCATCCCGAATTTAACAAAGGCCCATGGTAGCCTGGCGGCGGCGCCGAGAGCCAGAGCCGGCTAATCGCCGCGCGCAACCGATAGAGCGGCGCCGCCACTTCCTGATACCGTCTCCCGGTGCGGTGACCCCAATTCCGTAGCACCAGGGCGCGCAGCGTATCAAAGGACGAGTGCAGCAGATGCACCAACAACGCATCAGCTAGGGGCGTCAGCGCTAACAGTTTCTGGCGCACCTCCCACGTCCAGACGCGCGGACTCGCAAGCGCCAATTCGCTCTTGCTGAAGCGCCAGACCAATGCGCGCCGCCAGCGGCGGGCGTAGGCGGCAATCACTGCCCGGAGCTGCGCTGGCGCCGCCACCGGCTCGGCGGTCAGCAGATGCCACGGGGCGCGTCCGCGCCCAGACGGGCGATCACCAGCCACAGCGGCCAGGGGCGTGGTCGCACCGCGTCACGTGCGTCGCCGCCGCCCCAACCTTGAGGACTGCTGTGGTGCGCGGGTTGTGCGGGGAGCAATAGGCGACCGCGCGCCCGCTGCGCCCGATCACGCGCGCGCGTCGCGCGGTCCCCTGGGCGTTGCAGATGGTTCTGCTGCTTCCAGCGCATCACGAAGCGCACCGCGAAGCGCACCGACGCCGCCAGCGCGGCCTGGACCCGGCGCTCCCGGCGTCGCCGCGGTTCCCGATGTGCCACGCCTGCCGCCCCAGGCCTGCGCCGTGCGCGCCAGCAGCGCCTGCTCGACCGCGCGCTGGGTGGTGGCGTGCGGCCCGCGCGTCGTCCGCTATGCCAGATGGGCCATGGTCGGCGCGCCCCGCATGCCCACAACCGCCACTCCCAGCCGTGCAATCCAGGAACCAGGACCGGCGGTCCCTGGTAAGGGCGCGGAAAGGCGACCAGTTCAGCGTGTAGACGGTTGGCCACGACCGGTTGGGCGCGGGCGCGGATGGTGGGTGTGTAATCATAAGTCATCGGAAACCTCCGTGGCGGTGTGGATGCCTCACACTCACGCTGCCAGAGGAGGTTTCGATTTGCATGACATGTAAATTCGGAATGACTCATGGCGGCGGTTTTTACGGCGTTTCCGTCGTCTCTTCTTCAATCGCCTCCGCTGTCTGGTCGCGCGCGCGTTCGATACGGTCGAGACGACGCTGGAATTGTCCCATCGCAAAATGCATGAAATCGTCGTGGCTCAACCCGAACGGCACAACCTCGTAGCAGGCAAAGGCGTCGTCGATCACTCCCATAGCGTATACGACAAGCTCGTTCATGCGCTCAACAACCACGTCCCACAGGCGCGGTTCGGCGTTGATCAGTCGTGACAGGAGATAGACGCCATAGGCGATGTGGCGCGACTCGTCCTGTTTCAGCAGTCCGATTCCCTTGCGTGTACCGGGCATCAGATTGCGCCGATCGAGCATGGTGAAGTAGGCGTGGTAACCGGTTTCTGCCAGAACGCCTTCGACGATCATGTTGTAGGTCAGCGACGCGATTGCCTGCGCTTCCGGCGAAGGATCATCACGCAGACGCCCCATGGCGGCGGGCAGCGCTTCGTGAATGAGGGCGCGGTAATTAGCCGTGTGGTAGTGGCTCAGATCGCCCGTCACCCCGGCGACTTCGGTCAGGAAGCGGTTGAAGAAGTCGGTGTGCTTGGCTTCTTCCCACAGAAAACTGGTCAGAAACAGTTCTTCTTCGATACGCCCCTCAGCAGCGATAACTGCAACGAGAGGCAGCAGATCGAGCGTGACCGCCTCTTCGCCTGCCTGAAAGAGCGAGGTCAGGCGCAAGATCAGATCGCGTTCGTCGTCGGTCAGCGTTTTCCAGTCACAGATGTCCTGGCTGAAATCAATGTCGCTGGGATTCCAGACTCCCAGACGTTTGGCTTTCTCAAACAGTCGCATAGGAACAGAGTCGCGGCGCAGACCGCGACTGGTTGTCACAAATGCCGTGTGGTTCATGATCGTCTCCTTTCCACCTTCGGCGTCTTGCCCAACGCCTTGCTCTCCAGCGGCGACCTGACGCCCGCTTTGTGCAGAATGGCGCGCACTTCCTCGCTGGTCAGAAATGCGAACGCTTCCTGAACGGCGCGCGATGTTGCGTGCTCGCGCGAACGCAGCGCAAACCACTCCTGGTGAAGACTCAGCTCAACAGGAACAACGCTAACGTCCGTATGACCTGCCAGGCAGGATTGCGGCACGAACGCTAGCCCGATCCCATTGCGAACCGCCTCAATCGCAATATGTGCGCTGTCGGTCTCGAGCACAACGTGCATATCGGCAGGCGTCAGTCCGCCAATGCGCAAGCCCTCGTCAATGATGCGTCGGGTGGCGCTTCCGCTGCGAGGCATGATCATCGGCGCATTTCTCAGTGCGTTGAGAGGGACAAGACCACCATGCGCCAGTTCGTGGTCACGCGGCGTAATCAAGGCGAGCGGATCGCTGCCGAGCAGTTGCACCACCCACTGTCGCGGGCTTTGCTTTTCTTCGATGAGTGCAATATGAACCTGCTGGCGCGCCAGTTGTTCCAGCAAAATGTCAGGAAGGGCGACGTTGACAGAGAGATGAACTCCGGGATGGCGATCATGAAATGCCTTGAGCACCCGGGTAAGCAGGAACTCACTTCCTGCAGGCGTGCAACCAAGCGTCACTCGACCGCTTACCTGACCTCTCAGGCTGCGAATATGCTCTTCCGCTCGCGTCGCCAGTTCCAGCATCTCGCGCGCCATCGCTATCAGTTCTTCGCCAGCCTGCGTTGGCAGCATCTGCTGCCCCACCCGTCGAAACAACCGCACCTGATCGAGCTGGGCTTCGAGCGCCCGAATGTGGCTGCTGACCGCCGGTTGTGACAGGTGAAGACGTTCCGCTGCGGCGCTGTAACTCCCGGTTTCCACCACAGCAAGAAATGTTTGCAGGTGAATGGTGTTGAGCATAAGATTCGCCCATTTGATGCGCACGTCCGGAGCGCCTGTAAGGCGCCTGTCTGAAGAATCCCGTGCTGCCGTCATTGCGTGGAGCGCAAGCGACAAAGCCATCTTCTGCACGGGAAGATTGCTTCGCTTCGCTCGCAATGACACAGATCCCTCGGTTCTTTGGACAGACTCTCAGCCTCCATGAACGCCTGGCGTTACCACATAAAAGAACCCAAGACCGATAATCAGATACACCGCCAGCAATTGTGCGCCTTCCAGCCAGTTGCTCTCGCCATCGACCGATACCTGCACAGCACAGAGCACCGCCAGCGTCAACGCAGCCACCTCGAAGAGACTGAAATACAGGGTCATTTCGTTGCCGAACAGCAGACTGACAAAGACCAGCAACGGCGCGACAAACAGTGCGATCTGCATGCTGGATCCCAGCGAGATCGACAGCGACAGGTCCATCTTGTTTTTCATCGCCACCTGAACGCCGACAATGTGCTCCGCCACATTCCCAACCAGCGGGATCAGGATCACTCCCAGGAAAAGTTCGCTGACGCCGAGTTGCTCCACCACCGGCTCGACAGCGCCAACCAGGAATTCGCTCAGAAAGACGATGGCAATTGTCGAGACCGTCAGGACTCCCAGTGAGACGGGCACGCTCCATTTTGCCTGATGGTGTTCCACCCGGTCGGAAGGGTCATCGACGCCGGTTGGAGCGCCGATGCCGCGTTCCGGTTTCTGAAACGAGAAGATCAGGCTCAGGATGTAGAGCACGATCAGGACGGCTGCAACTCCCAGACTGAGCGCGTCAAGCGCCGGATCGCGCACATCGGTGTTGAAGACGTCCACCGCGCCGCTCTGCACTTCACGAAGTAACTCGAACAGCGTCGGGATCATCATACCAACAACAGAAAGCATCATCATCGTCGCAGCAACGCCGGTCAGGTTACGGTCGAACTTCTGGATGCCGTGGCGGATGCCGCCAAGCAACAGGCTGAGACCGAGAATGAGGAGCAGATTACCCAAAATGGAGCCGGTAATCGAGGCTTTGACCAGTTCGATCTTGCCTTCGCGCAACGCAACGATGGTAATAATCAGTTCAGCGGCGTTCCCCAGCGTGGCATTCAGCAACCCGCCAATTTTTGGTCCAGTGTGAATGGCAAGCTCTTCGGTCGCTTCGCCGAGGAGACCGGCGAGAGGGACAAGCGCCACACAGGAGAGCGCAAAAACGAGCAGCGGATTGGGGAAGAACATTTCAGCCACAAACGCCAGCGGGACGAAGATCAGCATGTAACGCAGGACGTTCACCGAATGCCCCCCTTCCGGTCAGCACGAAGATGAGAACCGGGTGAGTCATCATACCACATGACCGGCTCATTCCGGTTGCGCAAAGCCTGCTTTCGACATACGATAATGGTTAGAGTGTGGTTGAGTCGCCGCACGCAAGCACAAAGGAGGACACTGTGTTAACCACCGATCAGGAGATCCGCGATCTGCTCACCTCGGCGCGCACTGTTGCGGTTGTCGGCATCAGCGACGATCCCGAACGCGACTCGTATATGGTCGCCGAGTTTCTGCAGCGCCAGGGGTATCGCGTGATTCCGGTGAATCCGCGCCTGGCGACGCTCAACATTCAGGTGCTCGGCGAGAAGGCGTATGCCACTCTGCGCGATGTGCCTGAGAAGATCGACATTGTGGACATCTTTCGTCGCCCTGAAACGGTGATGCCGGTTGTGGAGGACGCGATTGCCGCAGGCGCTGGCGCGGTGTGGATGCAGCTCTCGATTGTCAACGAGGAAGCCGCAGCGCGCGCGGAAGAAGCAGGGTTGAAGGTGGTGATGAATCGCTGCATGGCGGTCGAGCATCGGCGGTTGATTCCCAAACAGGCATAACGTATCATACGTGCGACAGGAGGATCATCGCTACGGAGAAGGG
Source organism: Roseiflexus sp. (assembly GCA_025055265.1). GTDB lineage: Bacteria > Chloroflexota > Chloroflexia > Chloroflexales > Roseiflexaceae > Roseiflexus. The sequence goes on along the minus strand of JANWXL010000385.1, from coordinate 5,657 downwards.
ACCATGCTCGCGTCGTATGCGGCGCGCTATCGCGCCAATCTGGAGGAGTCGGTCATTCCATTCTGGTTGCGGCACTCGCTGGATCGAGAATATGGCGGACAATTCACCTGTCTTGATCGTGATGGATCAGTCTACGACACAAAAAAGTACATGTGGTTGCAGGGGCGCGCGGTCTGGATGTTTTCACGGTTGTACAACGAGTTTGACCGCCGCCAGGAGTTTCTCGATGCAGCGACGCTTATCTGTCAGTTTATGCGGCGCTACGGGCGTGATCCGCAGGGGCGCGTTTACTTCAGTCTGACGCGCGAGGGAGAACCGTACTTCTACCAGCGTAAGCCGTATGCGGCAGTGTTCTACATGCTCGGGTTGCTGGAGTATGCCCGCGCAACCGGCGATCAGGGATGTTTTGATGAGGCGGTTGAGGTCTTCTGGAAGATCGACCGCTGGATCCGCAACCCGGTGCTGCTCGACCGCCCGGCGCTGGTCGGCAATCCGCCGGTCAGCAATCTGGCGAACGTGATGGTGCTGGCAAGCATGGCGATCGAACTGGCGCGCGTATCTGATGATCCGCGCTATATTCAGGTGATCCGTGACGCCATGGACGGCGTCGTGCGTCACTACGATCCGCAACGCCGCATTCTTGTCGAACACGTGGCGCTTGATGGGCGCGACCTGCGCGCCTGGCCCGAAGGCCGCCTGTTCAACCCCGGTCACTCGATCGAGGTTGCCTGGTTTCTGCTCCACATGCTGGAGTTTGTACCGTCTGAAGAGCATCGGCGTCTGGCGTTCGAGGCGCTCGAAGGGTCGCTGGAGTACGGCTGGGATCGCGAGTACGGCGGGCTGTTCTACTTCATGGACATCGAAGGGAAGCCAACGCTTCAGCTCGAATCGACGATGAAATTGTGGTGGCCCCATGTTGAGGCGATCTACGCACTGGTGCTGGCGTATACGCTGACTGGCGAGGAACGCTGGCTGCGCTGGCTGGAACGGGTGGACGACTATGCGTTTCGCACGTTCGTCGATCCGGTGCATGGGGAATGGTTCGGCTATTGCGATCGGCGCGGCGACCTGGCGTTGAGCAGCAAGGGAGGCAACTACAAAGGATTCTTCCATGTGCCGCGCGCGCTGCTATTCAGTGTGCAACGCATTGAAGGCGCGTCCCTCGCGGAACACCGTCCATAAGAAGAGCGGCACTGCCGTCATGATCCGTCGCCAGCGCCAGGGCTGCACCAGCAGACGATAGAGCCATTTCAGCCCCAGGCGCTGCATCAGAGCTGGCGCACGCGGCACAATGCCAGCCAGTTCGTCGAACGTCCCGCCAACGCCGATGGCGACTGGAACGCGCAGGAGCGGCTGGTTGCGTGCAATCCACAGGTCCTGCGCCGGATGTCCGTATGCCACCAGGAGCACGTCTGGTCTGGCAGCGAGAATGCGTTCGCGGATTGCGGCTTCATCCTCGGGACGCGGCGACCCGGCATAGCACCCGGCGATGCGCAGTCCGGGATGTGCCTGCTGGAGCGCTGCGGCGGCGCGTTCCGCCACACCGGGGGCGGCGCCAAGGAGAAAAAGTGACCATCCGCGCCGCGCGGCTTCCGCAGCGATGCGCTCTGTCAGCGCAATCCCGGTCACACGACCGCGCAATGGCGTGCCGCACCAGCGCGCTGCCAGAATGATGCCGAAACCGTCAGGAGTCGCCAGGTCGGCAGCCGCCAGCACCCGACGAAAGGCGCGATTGCGTCGGGCTTCCATCACGAACTCCGGGTTGACGGTGACGATCTGATGCGGGCCGCCTTCGGCAATAAACCGGGTGACGGCAGCAAGGGCGTCGTCCATCAGGACATCGTCGATGGCGATCCCCAAAATAACAACACGTTTGCGCATAGTATTGGACAGCCCCTTCTCATGCGGCTATAATGGCGTTCTCTGAGAGCGCAAAGCGTCGGAAACGCCAGCTCACGACATCGTATTCTGGGATTATAAAAGGAGTGACGTTATGTACCGCAGCCACACCTGCGGCGAGCTGCGCGTCGAGCACGCCGGACAGGAGGTGCTGCTCGCCGGTTGGGTGCATCGCCGCCGTGACCATGGGCCATTGATCTTCATTGACCTGCGTGACCGGTACGGCATCACGCAGGTGGTTTTCGACTCGGCGACGGCGCCTGCGGCGCATGCCGTCGCCAGTGATGCGCGCATTGAGTATGTGCTTCAGGTGCGCGGCAGGGTGGTGCAGCGACCGGAAGAGGCGTACAATCCTGATCTTGCTACCGGCATGATCGAAGTCCACGCGACAGAGGCGACGATCCTCAACCCGGCGAAGAATCCGCCGCTCTACATCAACAAGGAGGGCGGCGAGGATGAGACGATTCGCCTGAAGTATCGGTACCTCGACCTGCGGCGTGAACGGATGCAGCGGAATCTTATTCTGCGCCATCGGATCGTCAAGTTCATCCGCGACTTCCTTGATCGCGAGGGATTCATCGAGATTGAGACGCCGATCCTGATCAAATCGACGCCTGAGGGTGCGCGCGACTATCTGGTGCCAAGCCGGCTGCACCCCGGCAAGTTCTATGCGTTGCCGCAGTCGCCGCAACAGCTAAAGCAACTGCTCATGGTCGCCGGGTTTGATCGCTATTTCCAGATTGCGCGCTGTTTCCGCGATGAAGATCAGCGCGCCGACCGGCAGCCTGAGTTCACGCAACTTGACATGGAAATGAGTTTTGTCGATCAGAACGACGTGCTCGACGTCATCGAGCGCCTCTTTACGGCGTTGTGTCGTGAGATCGTGCCGCACAAGCGGCTATCGACCCCCTTTCTGCGCCTGACGTATACCGAGGCGATGGAACGCTTCGGATCGGACAAGCCAGACCTGCGCTACGGACTGGAGCTGGTCAATCTGGGAGATGTCGTCGCTGCCAGCTCATTCGGCGTGTTTCGTGCGGCGCTCGACAACGGCGGGCAGGTGAAAGGGCTGCGTGTGCCAGGGGCGGGCAATTACTCACGCAAACAGATTGATGAGATTGTTGAACTGGCGAAGCAGGCTGGCGCGAAAGGGTTGCTCTGGGCAATCGTGCCGGACGAAGGCGGCGAGGTGCGGTCCAGTTTCGGCAAGCAGGTGTCGCCTGACGAGATGACAGCAATCATTCGGCGGATGGAAGGCGCGCCAGGCGATCTGCTGCTGATCGTCGCCGATACGCCGAAGATTGTGGCGCAAACGCTGGATCGCCTGCGCCGCGAATTTGGCGCGCGCCTCAACCTTGCCGACCTGAATACGCTGGCATGGGCATGGGTGCTCGATTTTCCGCTGGTTGAATGGAATGAAGAAGAGCAGCGCTGGGACGCTGTGCATCACCCGTTCACCGCGCCAAAGGACGAGGACCTCCATCTGATGGACACCGATCCGGGCAAGGTGCGCGCAAAAGCGTATGACCTCATTCTGAACGGGTATGAGGTTGGCGGCGGGTCGATCCGTATCCATCGGCGCGACGTACAGCAGCGTCTGTTTGATCTGCTCGGCATTGACCGGGAGGCGGCCATGCGTCAGTTCGGGCACATGCTGGAAGCGTTCGAGTATGGTGCGCCACCGCATGGCGGTATCGCCCCGGGCATTGACCGCATCTGCATGATCCTTGCCGATGAGGTCACGATCCGTGAAGTCATGGCATTCCCCAAGACGCAGCAGGCGGTTGATCTGATGACGAATGCGCCATCGCCGGTTGATGAGCGACAGTTGCGCGAGTTGCACATCGCACTGCGCCTCGACTGAAGAGAGGTGTCTGGATGAAAATCTACACGCGCACAGGTGACGAGGGCGAAACCGGATTGTGGGGCGGATTGCGCGTTCCAAAGGACGCCCCGCGCGTCCAGGCATACGGCACAGTCGATGAATGCAACGCCGCCATCGGCGTGGCGCGCGCAGCGGGGCTTGATGCTGAACTCGACGCGCTGCTGGCGCGAGTCCAGAACGATCTCTTCGTCGTCGGCGCCGACCTGGCGACCCCCGGCGAGGCGGCGAATATTCCGCGCATCGGCGCGGATGCGGTGCAGGCGCTCGAGCAGGCAATCGACGAACTGGAGGCGCAGCTCGAACCGTTGCGCCAGTTCATCCTGCCCGGCGGCGCGCCGTCTGCCGCCTACCTGCACCTGGCGCGCACCATCTGCCGCCGCGCCGAACGCTGGGTCGTGACGCTTAGCCGGAGCGAACCGGTCAACCCGCAGATCACCATCTATCTGAATCGACTCTCGGACCTGCTGTTCGTTGCGGCGCGCCGCGCCAACGTGAGCGCTGGCGTACCTGATGTGCCGTGGGAAAGTCCACGGATGCGCAAGGATCTGAAGGACGAGTGAGGTTGTGATAGAACACGGATGCGCACGGGTGCGGATAGATTCGGACGGATTGAGCTGTGCGCGCCATTGCACGGGCAAACGAGGAACCTTTGCCTGGTATGCTATCGCCTGAGCAATCCGCGCTACTGATGCGATCAAAGGCCCGGGTTCACGCTTAATACGATGGCAGGCGAGGGCGATACGCAGCGCCGGGCGCGCAGGAAGACAGCAGTGCGCCACCCGCAGGTCAAAAACCCGTATATTCGGATTGCACTGCGGCGAGCCAGAGCCGGCACTGGCTCGTCGCCCGTCTTTTTGAACCGGAGAACGGCGGTGCAACAACTCCCCAATCTGCCAGCGATCTTGCAGGGCATTCGCTGGACGCTCATCGGCGCGATGGCGTTGCGCGTCTATGCGCCGGAGCGTATGACCCAGGATGTGGACATCCTCATCCACGTCAGCGATGAGTCAGCAGCGCGATTTGCCTTCACCGCCGCCGGTTATCGCATCGGCGGAATGCTTTCGATAGGCGGATTTACGGCGCTGCCCGTCAGCGGGGAAGGATACAGCATCGACGTCGTAGCATCCGACGCGCCATGGCTGGACGAGGCGCTCGATCATCCGTCGTTCGATCCGGCGGGTTTTCCGGTATTGCCGCGACAGTTCCTCGTGCTGATGAAGTTGCAAGCCGGTCGGGCGCAGGACGTGGCGGACATCACTCGCCTGCTGCGCACAGCAGACCTCGACGAACGCGCCCTGATCCGCACCATTATCTCCAGGTATGCCCCTGATCTTGTTGAAGACTACGACGCACTGGTTATGTTGACTGATCTGGAGTTCGGCACACCGGAGGCTTTACGGGCGGACGAGTCGCCTCCTTCTGGCGAAGCGACATCGCATGGCGAACGTGATGGGGTTTGAATACACATTCCGCGATGCGCCCATCCGCCCGGCGGTTGATGGAGCTAATGGACTTTGAATACAAATTCCGCTATCCGCCCACCTGCCCGGCGCCTGAAGTCGCGGGCTACAGAAAGCGAAGCCCGCCTGCGCGGGCTAGATCCGGCGATACCGGATTATTTTCTCAAACTACAAAAGCCCGCAGCTCAGAGGACGTGCGACGTGATGGCGCAAGTATACCAACTCATTGTGCTACAATGATCAAAGGAAATGCCGACAGTTCACCTCACAGGCGCGCCTATGACGGTCGATATTCTTCCTGTCGCGGGATCGGTCTCCCATCTGCCGCCGCCTCCCGGCGGACGCTGGACGGTGGCGGATTATGAGCGCCTGCCGGACGATGGGCAACGCTACGAACTGATCGAGGGAGACCT
>JANWXL010000377.1 GCA_025055265.1 Roseiflexus sp. | reverse complement strand
TCTGATTCGTATCACCGACAGCATTGACACCTACCGCGATCTTCTCTCAAGCGCTCTCGATGCGTTCCTGTCCCTTCAGTCGAACCAGTTAAACGAGGTTGTCAAAACATTGACGATCGCCTCGATCATTCTGATGTCGGCGGCCCTGATCGCTGGGGTGTACGGCATGAATTTTGAGTTCATGCCTGAGTTAAGCTGGCCCTGGGGTTATCCTTTCGCACTCGGTCTGATGGCGACGGTCAGTCTGCTGCTGATTGCGATCTTCAAGCGGCGCGGGTGGTTGTAGAGACGGGAGGTGACGTATGGACATCCGTCCATCACCAATCGCTGGAAGCTGGTATCCGTCGAACCCGATGCGTCTGCGGCGTGAGATCGAGCGTTATCTGGAACAGGCGCACCCGCCGGTATTGCCGGGCAGGGTGTGGGGGACGCTGGCGCCGCACGCTGGCTTACGCTACTCCGGTCCGGTGGCGGCGTGGGCGTTTGCGTGTGTGCGCGGCAGGACGCCGGACATCGTCGTCGTTGCGTCGCCGTGGCACCGTGGCGGTGAAACGCCGGTGATCACCACCGGGCATGCGGCGTATGAAACGCCGCTGGGCATTGTCGAAGTCGATGCCAATGCGATCGGACGACTCGATGCCGCACTGCGTGCGCGGGCGGGATTTGGTCTGGCGCGACGGCGCTACGATGATGAACACGCCGTTGAAATCGAGTTGCCGTTCCTGCAGTGCGTGCTTGGTCCATTCCGTTTGCTGCCGGTCATGCTGGCGGATCAACGCGCCGCAACAGCCGCAGCGCTTGGTGCAGCACTGGCAGAAACTGTGCAGGGGCGAAATGTTCTACTGATCGCCAGTTCCGATCTGTCGCACTACGAACCTGAGTCCGTCGCCCGCCGGCTCGATGCCGAACTGTTGCGTCGAGTCGGGGCATTTGACCCTGATGCCGTGATCGCCGCTGAGTCGGAAGGCGTCGGATACGCCTGCGGCAGTGGTGCGATTGCGGCGGTGCTGTGGGCATGCCGCGCCCTCGGCGCCAACCAGGTTACGATCCTGCACTACGGAACGTCCGGCGATGTTGAACCCGCTGCGCCGTGGGTCGTCGGGTATGGAGCGGCGGCTATCTGGCAGGCTGCGTGAAGATGACCGTCACTGGCGCGGTTGGAGGCGCGTTGCACGGGCAACCGGCATCGCCGGTATCAGACGGCGTAAGGGCGGGTCTCAGACCCGCCCTTACGATCCGGAGTTCCGCCGCCGCTGCGCGGTCAGCCGGTCACCTCCGGGATGATCAGGCCATAGTTGCCGTCCTGACGGCGATAGAGCACGTTCAGTTTCCCAGTTTCAGCGTCCTGGAAAATGAAGAAACTGTGTCCGAGGAGTTCCATCTGTTCGATGGCTTCATCGCTGTACATCGGCTTGACCTGGAACTCCTTCGTGCGGACAATGCGCGGTCGCTGTTCTTCCTCCTCGGGGGAAGACGATGCCGCAGCGCTCAGCTCGGGCAGCGCCTCGATGATCTGCCCTCCCTGGCGGCGAAGCCTGCCGCGCCGCCAGTGTTTATCCTTGTAACGCTCAATCTGGCGCTGGAGCGTGTCGTATACTTCATCGATCGCCGCATAGAGTTCCGGCGCACGTCGCTCGGCGCGCACCAGAACGCCGTGATCACCGACCACCGTTACCTGCACGCGATGGACATTTCCCTCGTCGCGCCGCATTTCTTCCATATGCTCGACCGTCACTTTGTCGATCCGATCAAGATACCGGTCGAGGCGCGAAAGTTTTTGCTCGATGTGCTGGCGCTGGCGCTCCGAAAGTTTGCCATTGCGGCTGTTTACGATCAGGTTCATACTGGCCTCCTGCATCACTGCCCGCTCTCATAACGGGCGGACGACGATGGTCAATTCGCAGCAACGATGCTGCGAAGGATGCAAAAAGCCCCCAACCGCCAATCAGGCGGATGAGGGCTTCGTCTGTCAGCAACAAACAACAACAGCAGTCTTCGAGTCTCCGTAACCGTGCGGGGCGCAAACGGTCTGAACCACGTTTGTCGTCCTTTCCAGGCTACGAAATGATGAGCAGAGGCGATAACATCGATGTGCACCGTTGCCCCATTGTACTACGCGAACAGGATCGGCGCAAGAGGCATGTGTTAAGAATTGCTAACCGGTGTAGCCGGATGGTCTGCACACAGTGGTCGCATCGTCTCATCGCCCCATCATGCGCCGCATGATGATCCAATACGATGCTGGCGCAAGGCGCACCAGCAGGTCGATCATGCGAGCGTCGGAGCCGATGAGCACCCGCGCTTTGCGCTGCTCAACACCCTTGACGATAGTTTCGCCAGCAACTTCGGGGGGCAGTCTCAGCAGTCGGCGCGAGCGCGCCAGCCCCTGTTCGATCTCTTCGCGGGAGATCGCCGCCGGACGGCGCGCTCGCTCGGAAATGGACGTCGCCACGCCCCCGGGAAAGACGACCGTCACGCCGACCGATGTATGCTCGAGTTCGTGCCGGAGCGCCTCGGAGAAACCGCGCACTGCGAATTTGCTGGCGGCGTATGCTGCCTGACCCGATGGCGCTACCAGCCCGAAGACGCTGGAAATGTTCACCAGACGCGCATCATCGCTCGCCTTCAGCAGCGGCAGGAAGGCGCGCGTCATGCGCACAAGACCGTGGAAGTTAATGTTGAACAGCCATTCAAAGTCGGCGTCGCTGACCTGATCGAAGTTGCCCCACATCGCCACGCCAGCATTGTTGAACAGCAGATCAACGCCGTTGTGTGCGCGACGCACGGCATCCGGCAGCGCAGCGACTGCCGCTGTATCGGACACGTCAAGACAATGGCAACTGACGCGCACCCCATGCGGCGCAAGCAATGCCGCCGTGTGCGCCATGCCCGCTTCGTCAATGTCTGCCAGGGCAAGATGGCAGCAGCGGCGCGCCAGCGAGATGGCAATCGCTCTACCAATGCCGCTTGCCGCACCGGTGACAACCGCCGTCCGGTTCGCCAGTCGCATTGGACGCGCCACTACCGTGCTCCCCGCGCCACACGCGCCTGAAGTTGCTCTGGTCGGACGAATTCCAGCGCTCCGTCGTTCAGGCGACTGAACCGCAGGCTCAACAGATCACGGAGATAGTTCTGGTGCGCCTTCCACGGAGCGCGCTCCCCCTGACGTGGAACGAGGTCAAGGGAACGCTGGATGTACCCCGAAGTAAGCGTTACTGCCGGTTTCGTCGGCAGCGGGACGTTCGGGCGTCGCGGCGTGCATTGGACGTAGCCGCGCTTCCCCATATAGTTCAGCAGACGACAGACATACTGCGCAATCAGTTCGCATTTCAACGTCCACGACGCATTGGCATACCCGAATGCCAGCGCCAGGTTCGGCACGTCGCTGAACATCGCTCCCCGGTAAGTCAGCGTTTTTCCAAGATCGACCGGTGCACCATCAACGATGATCTGGGCGCCGCCCATCGCTTTCAGAACCAGACCCGTCGCCGTCACAACGATGTCCGCGCCGAGTTCAGCGCCGGAGGCGAGCCGGATGCCGGTTTCAGTAAAACGCTCGATCTGATCGGTCACAATCGATATTTTGCCCGCTTTGATCGCCTGGAAGAGGTCGCCGTCAGGCGCCACGCAAAGCCGCTGATCCCAGGGGTTGTAACGCGGATTGAAATGGGTCTCAACATCGAAATCAGGACCAAGATACGCCCGAACCTGTTTGAGAATGTTGCGTCGGGTGGCGTCGGGCAGTCGGCGCGCCAGGGTATAGAAATACATCCCAACCCCAATCGACCACCAGCGGGACAGGCGATAGGCGATGCCGGGCGGCAGTCTGCGGTAGAACCGACGCATGACGGGGTCTTCGGCAGGCAGCGCCACGATGTAGGTCGGTGAGCGCTGAAGGATGGTCACATGCGCTGCGTGCTCCGCGAGCGCAGGCGCCAGCGTTACTGCCGTCGCGCCGCTGCCGATCACCACCATCCGCTTCCCGGCATAATCGAGATTGTCGGGCCACTGTTGCGGATGCACGATAAGCCCGCGAAAGCGATTAACATCGGGCCAGTCTGGCGTGTAGCCGTGCTCATAGTCATAGTACCCGGTACACATGAAGAGAAAGGAGCAGGTGAAGCGAGCTGGTGCGCCATCCGACACTCGAATGGCATCCACGGTCCAGCGCGCCTCGGCGGACGACCAGGCGGCGCGCTGGACGCGGTAGCCGAACCGGATCTTCTGATCGATGCCATACGCTCGCGCGGTTTCCTCAATGTAGCGCCGGATCGATGGACCGTCCGCCATCGATTTCAACCCGCGCCACGGGCGAAAACTATAGCCGAGCGTATGCATGTCTGAGTCGGAGCGGACTCCCGGATAGCGGAAGAGATCCCACGTGCCGCCGATAGCGTCGCGGCTTTCCAGGATGGCGTAACTCCTCGTCGGGCAGCGCGTTTGCAGGTAATACGCAGCGCAGATGCCGGAAAGCCCGGCGCCGACGATCAGGACGTCATACGCAGAGGGTTGGACTGGCATTGCGTCACCTGGTCATGATGCAGAACATAGCGGAGTATGTCGTCAGTATCGGGGCAGCGGAAGATGTCACACGCGATATGTTCAGTATACCATGGAGAGGTGAGAGTAGGGAATGGGGAGCAGGGAATAGGGACGGAACAGAATCTCGAGGCAAGAGGCGCGAGGCGAGGGGCATAGGGCAAGGGGAAGCGCCCGATCATTCGCTGCCATTCGTTTACTTGCTTCCTTATTCGCAGACAGCAGCACGAGACGCGGGGCGAAGGAGCAAGCACCCGGTCGTGCGTTGCCATTCGTTTATTCGTTGCCGTATTCGTTGCCGCATTCGTTTATTCGTTGCCGCATTCGTTGACCCATTCGTTCATTCGCTGCTGCATTCGCTTATTCGCTGGCAGCGGCAATCCTGTGCACCGCCATCCTCTTCCGCTATGATGTATGATATATATCAGACTGGCGTTGCATTGACAGAGGGCGTGCAATGCCGTACAGTACGTGCGATTCTACTGTTGTGAGGTTCGCCATGACGCCACTGCTCGTCGATCAGCGTCAGTTACAAACCCTGGGTCAACTTATCTCTGCAGGAGGGCACCAGGACGTCCGCGAGCTGCTTCAGGCGTCGCTGGAGCGGTTGGTGTCCTTCTGGCCCGCGCAGGGAGGGGCATTGCTCTACCACGCGCCGCATGGCGAAGTCATCCGCCTGCACTACGGCGTGATCGACAGCGAGGCTGGCGCACTGATTGCAGAGGCGCGTGAGACGTTCGCGCGCCGCGAAGAAGGGCGCGAACCAACCATTGGATACTACACCCTTGACGACGAACGCAAACTGCTTGAACTTCCGCTGTCGAGCGGTTCACAAACAGTTGGATTACTGCACCTGGTCGTTCTCGATGCTGAGACGGATCGCCCGTCTCCCGCTCCGGACGAGGATCTCGCCATGCTGCTGGTGCGTGCCATTGGCGGAGAAGCCGATAAACTGGCGCGCCTGCGTCGCGCCGAGCAGGACCTGCGCGAACTCCATCTGCTCTATCAGGTCGGGCAGGCGCTGGCGAGCAATCTCGATCTCTCCAGCCTGCTGAATGATATTCGCAATCTGACGCCCCAGGCGATGGGCGCTGAACGCTGCTCGATTATGCTGCTCGACGAGCAAACCCGTGAACTGGTTCTGGAACTGCCTGATCCGCAAACCAGTGAGCAGCGTGAATTTCGTATTCCGCTTGATCGGGGAATCGCCGGTTGGGTGGCGACAAACGGAATTGGGCAGATCGTCAACGATGTGGAACACGATCCGCGCTGGTTCGACGGGATTGCACGTGACGTTGATTTCGAGACGCGCCAGATCCTTTGCGCGCCAATGCGTATCGGCGATCGCGTCGTTGGCGTGATGCAGGTGCTCAACAAGCGCGACGGCACGCCCTTCGACGATCAGGATCTGCGCCTCCTGACAACGCTGGCGACGCAGGCGGCGATTGCGGTCGAAAATGCGCGCCTGGTGCGTCGCCTGAAAGAGGAACGCGACCGGTTGCTCGCCAAGGAAGCGGAAGTGCGCGCGTCAATTGCGCGCGATCTGCACGATGGTCCCACCCAGAGCATCGCAGCGATTGCGATGAATATCGAGTTTGTCAAGAAGTTGCTGCGCGCGATGCCGGAACGGGTCGAAAGCGAACTGGACGTGCTTGCCGAACTGGTGCACAAAACCGCCTACGATATTCGCACCCTCCTCTTCGAACTGCGTCCGCTTGGACTGGAAACCCAGGGGCTGCTGGCGACATTGCAGCAATACGTGGCTCGCTTTCGCGATCCGGCAGGCGTCATGAAACTCCGCCTCGAAGCGCCGTCCAGCATCCCGCGGCTGCCGGTCGAGGTCGAAGGCGCTATTTTCATCATTATTCAGGAGGCGGTTAATAATGCGCGCAAACACGCACGCACCGACGAGGTGGTTATTTATCTCTATCTGGAAGAGGGTTATCTGGTCGCCAGCGTGCGGGATCGCGGGCGTGGGTTCAACCTCGCAGCAGTCGAATCGAGTTACAATACGCGCGGATCGCTGGGTTTGCTGAATATGCGCGAGCGCGCGCGTCTGATCGGCGGTGAGTGCCGCATCCGCTCGGCGGAAGGTGAAGGCACCACAGTCGAACTGCGTGTGCCGCTTGCCTGACGTTTTTGGAGATTGTAGCGGAAACGTATGGAAGCGAACGATACTCCTCCGCATGTGCGTCTGGGTCTGAGTCGCCAGCGCTTGATCGCCGGTCTGCGCACCATGATCGCTTCACGTGAGACCGATGATCGCCTCTGGCTGTTGAACCGTCAGGGACGCGCACACTTCGTGGTGACCGCCGCCGGTCACGAGGCGACGCAACTGGGCTGCGCCTGGGCGATCCGGGTCGGGCACGACTATGTGGTGCCGTACTACCGTGATATGACGCTCGTGATGGCGCTCGGTCAGTCGGTGCTCGACATCCTGCTGCACGCTATGGCGCGGCGCGATGATCCCTCCAGCGGCGGACGGCAAATGTTCGGTCACTACAGCAGCCGCCGTCTCCGTATCGTCAGCGGCTCCAGTTCGGTGGGAAGTCACCTGGTGCATGCCGCCGGCCTCGGGCTGGCGTTTCGCGCCAGAGGCGAACAGGGTATCGCCGTCATGGGGCTGTTTGGTGAGGGCGCCACGGCTGAGGGCGCCTGGCACGAGGGGATGACCATTGCCGGCATTCACCAATTGCCGGTGGTCTTCGTCTGCGAGAACAACCAGTACTCAATTTCGGTCCCGCTCCATCGTGAAGTGCCGGTGCCCGATGTTGCAATGAAAGCGGCGGGGTATGGCATGCAGGGGGTCGTCGTCGATGGCAACGATGTTTTCGCGGTGTACGAAGCTGCGCATCAGGCGATGGAGCGGGCGCGCAATGGCGGCGGACCGACGCTGCTCGAATGCAAGACGTACCGCCTGCGTCCGCACTCAAGCGCAGATGATGACCGCAAATATCGTTCGCGGGAGGAAGTCGAGTCCTGGCGTGCGCGCGATCCGATCAAACGCTTCGAGCATTATCTGGTGGAGCACGGGATTATCACGAACGAGGAGATCGAAGCGTTGCGACGCGAGGTGCGCGCCGAGGTCGATGCCGCAACCGATGCGGCTGTCGCAGCGCCCTATCCCCCGGTGGAAAGCATTGCCGATCATCTGTATGGATGATGCTGAAGCGCCTGTCCGGAGGCGCTGACGCCTTTTTCACAATGCCAGCCGCTGGCGGCAGGCGTTGGCTTCGACAGGCTCGGCCAACGCCGAACTCAAGACGGTCAACGGGTAGTTCAAGCGCTGTGAGATCAGCTCGAAAGAACAGACGACGAAACCTATGCCTGTCATGACGTTTATCGAAGCGATCCGGTCGGCGTTGCACGACGCCATGGCTGCTGATGACCGCGTCATGGTGCTCGGCGAGGACGTTGCCGTCAAAGGCGGCGTCTTCCTGGCGACCGAAGGATTGCTGGCGCGCTTTGGCGAACATCGCGTGATCGATATGCCGATCGCAGAGTGCGGGATCGTTGGCGCTGCAATCGGGGCATCCCTGCACGGTCTCCTGCCGGTCGCCGAGATTCAGTTCGCCGACTACATCTACCCGGCGATCGATCAGATTCTCAACGAGGCGGCGCGTTTTCGCTACCGCTCAAATGGCGATTGGAGCTGCCCGATCGTGGTGCGTGCGCCGTGTGGCGCCGGCATCCACGGCGCCCTCTATCATTCACAAAGCGTCGAACGTTTGTTTACCAGCACGCCGGGCATTAAGGTGGTCGTGCCATCAACGCCGTTTGACGCCAAGGGGTTGCTGATCGCTGCGATCCACGATCCCGATCCGGTGATTTTCTTCGAGCACAAGCAGCTTTACCGCTCGGTGCGCGGCGATGTTCCCGAGGGGATCTACCGCGAGCCGATCGGCAAGGCGGCAGTGCGACGCAGCGGAAGCGATATGAGCGTGTTCAGTTACGGGTTGATGGTCCACCACTCTCTGACGGCGGCAGAAGAACTGGCCGCCGAAGGAGTCGATGTCGAAGTCATCGATCTGCGCACCCTGGCGCCGCTCGACCGCGATGCAATTCTCGCGTCCGTCAAGAAAACCGGTCGCGCGCTGATCGTGCATGAAGATGTGCTGACCGGCGGTATCGGCGGGGAGATTGCCGCACTGATCGCGGAGCATGCCTTTGAGTACCTGGACGCGCCGGTTCGCCGTCTCGCATCGCCTGATTTGTTTGCCACGCCGTTTGCCGATCCGCTCGAAGAGTATTTTATGCTCAACCCGCAAAAAATTGCGGCAGCAATGCGGGACCTGGCGCGCTACTGACCATTTCGCATTCGGAGGTGGCATATCAGTACCAAGACAGTGCAGCTTCGACGTACTCCCTGGGGCGCCATCATCGGGCTGCTCCTGCTTGCGGCTATCATCGCGGTCGCTTATCTCAACCGCGAAGAGGTCATGAAGGCCTTTATCCTGCTGCGTAACGTTCGTCCAGAATATCTGCTGCTGGCGTTCGGCGCAGTCTTGTTGGGATTTGTGTGCGCCGGGCAGATTTACGGTCGGGTGCTGGCGATCCTGGGGCATCGTGCGCAGTTCTGGTGGTTGACCGCAGCCGCAATGGTGACGATTCTGATCAATCAGGCGATTCCTGCCGGAAGCGTCGGCGCGTATGCGTTTCTGGTCGCCAGCCTGCGGCGGCGTGGTTTCCCCGTCGGCAGCGTTGCCATGGTTGCGGGGATGGAACTGTTGAGCTGGAATGGTGCGGTGCTGGTGGCGTTCAGTTATGGCCTGATCTACCTGCTGATCACAACCGGGTTGAGTGGGGCGTCGGTCAGCTACGGCGCACTGGCGGTTGCGTTAGGGGTGATGAGCGGAGCGATCTATGTTGCATCGCGTCCTGACGCCACGCTGCAGGAGTGGGCGCTGCGCCTGAAGCGCATTGTGAATCGGCTGTTTGGTCCTGTGCTGACAGCTGCCCAGGTCACACAGGCGGTCGATGAAATTGTTGCCAGCCGTCGCCTGATTCTCGAACAACCGCGCCGGATCGTGGTGCTGGTCGGGTTGCAACTGTTGATCTTCTGTTGCCACAGCCTGGCGTTACTGGCAATTCTTCACAGCCTTGGCGCCGATCCGCCGGTTGCAGCCATGTTCGCTGCGTATGGGCTGGCGCTGATCGTCAGCGTCTTCACGCTGCTCCCCGGCGGCGGCGGGACGGTCGAAGCTGCACTGACCGTCGCTCTCCATGCTCAGGGTGTGCCGCTCGAAGCCGCATTGGGCGCCGCTATCCTCTTTCGCCTGATCAGCTTCTGGATGATGCTCCCTGTCGGCATGATCTGCTACCGTCTGCTCACCCGATCTCCCGGCAAGTCCTGAGTCCGAATTACTGTCTTATCCGGCTTCAACAGCCTTTCGGACGCGTTTTTTGCGATCAGCGCCAGGTTGCACCGGCTGAACGAGTCGCACGCTCGCCGCCAGCAGCAGGGTGGAAAAGATGAGCGACAACACGGTGTAGAGCACCCACGGGCTCGGCACGACAACGTTCGTCGAGCCAGTCCGCACGACCTCGAAGAAGGTGTCGCCCCCTCCCGCGAGTTGCGATGCAGTGGCGCCGAGCGCAATGAAGGGGTGCAGCGCAGCGACGAATCGGCTGAGGTAAATGAACCAGACCGAGTCTAGCAGATCGGAAGGAACGCTGGACCCCAGGATCAGGCTCACAATCACGATCAAAAATGGAATGCCCAGCAGCAGGGCGATGATAGTGCCGATGGCAAAGCTAGTCGCTCCCAACGAGCTGTTCAGCAGGGCGGACCAGAATAGCCCGATCGTCGCATAGAGGATAGCAGTCACGATCAGCCCGACGATGGCAATGAGCACTTCAGCCAGCCCGACGCCGCCAAACAGAAACGCCAGACTCATGACCGGCACAATCGCTGTGATCAGCAGCAAGGCGAATGCCAGCGCCGATACGAGTTTGCCCCACACAATCTGCCACGGCGTGAGCAGCGACGCCACCAGGAGATCATACGTCTGCCGCTCTTTCTCGCCAGCAATGCTTCCCGAGGTCAGCACCGGCGTGATCAGGCAGACTTCGATCAATGCCACCGTTGCGATGGTGAAGAAGAGCGCCTGACCAATCCGCCGTCCGGCGTTGAGGTCGCTGCCGATGTCTCTCGAAATCGCTGCGTACAGCAGAAGCGTCACTCCTGCCAGAATGAGCAGATAGATCGTGAGCAAAATGTATGCGCGTGCGCCGCGCATACGACTGCGCAGATCTTTGACCAGAATCGGATTAAGTTCCAGCATGCGCATTCCTTCAGACAATTCCTTTGGTGACGTGCAGAAAGATATCCTCAAGATCGCCGAATTGTTCAGCAAAATGCGAAATTCGCACTCCTTCGGCAATCAGCAGCGCCAGCAGATCGCCGAGCGCGTGCTCATCACCAGCAAAATCAGCCAGCAGCGTATGCGGTCCTGTTTCGTCATCAAGTGGCGGCTCTTCCACTTCTGTGCCAGCGCGGGCGCCCTCCCGCCGCAACTCCAGCACGTCCGGGTGGGTGCGCAGCAGTTCCTCGGCGCGCGCCGCTCCCGCGACAACCCGGATTTCGACGATGCGGTGCGGGCGCATGGTGCGCAGAATCTCCTGCACCTCGCCAGCAGCCAGCAGTTTCCCCCGCTCGATGATGCCAATGTGCGTGCACATTTCTGCCAGTTCGGTCAGAATGTGGGAACTGATCATGATTGTCTTTCCCATTGCTCGCAGTTCTTTGAGCAGTTCGCGCAGCTCGATACGCGCCCGCGGATCAAGACCGCTTGCCGGTTCGTCCAGGATGAGGAGGCGGGGGTCGTGCATCATGGCGCGCGCCAGGCTCAGTCGCTGCTTCATGCCGCGCGACAGCGACATCACCGGCTCATCGCGCTTGTGCGCCAGATCGACCAGTTCCAACAGTTCGCCGATCAACTGTTGACGCCGTTGCGCCGGTATGCCGTAGGAGCGTCCGAAAAAGTCGAGGTACTCCCACGACTTCATATTGTCATAGACGCCAAAGAAGTCGGGCATAAAGCCGACGAGCCGCCGAACGACGCGCGGTTCACGGGTGACGGACACCCCAGCGACGCGCGCTTCGCCGGAGGTTGGCGGCAAGAGCGTCGTCAAAATGCGCATGGTCGTCGTCTTGCCAGCGCCGTTTGGTCCGATGAAGCCGAAGATAGCGCCCTCGGGAATGGCGAGGTTCAGATGATCCAGGGCAAGGTTCGTCCCATAACGGCGCGTCAGGTCGTGGGTTTCGACAATAGGGGTCATCAGACTGCTTTCTCAAACGAATACTGCTCAACATTATGATACCAGCTTTCTGGCTCGTGCTACAATGAGAATGAGCCGCCTATGATGTCAACGCCGCACGAGGAGCCGCAACTTTTCTTCTTTTGCGAATTGAGCGGAACAGCGCTCCTGCGCCTGCTGGATCGCCCTGACGTGCTGAATTTTCTGGCGACGCGCGCCTACGGGGTTGCGCTGGCGCTGCCCGTGTTCAACGATGGATACGCAGCGGCGACGCACGTGCTCAACGCTCATGGTATTCCGGTGGTCGCCTGGCTGACCCCGCCTGCTGACGAAGGACCGGCGTTCAACCTGCAGAACTATCCGCGCGCGATCACGTGCTATCAGGCGTTCCATGCCTGGGCGCAGGCGAACAGGTTAAGTTTTGCTGCTGTTGGCTTCAATATGGAGCCGCCATTGAGCGATGCCCTGTTTGTGGGGTGGAGCGGCGCACGCGAAATTATGCGGCGGATCTGGCTGGCGCGCGACAATGCGCTCTTCCCGGCGGCGCGCGCGGCGTATCTTGAGTTGATGGCAGCCGCGCGGCGCGACGGCTATGAGGTGCATGCCTATCAGATCCCCCTGATCGCCGATGATCGACGTATCGGAACGACCCTTCTCCAGCGTGCGCTCGACATCGTCGATCTGCCTGCCGACATCGAAGTATTGATGTGTCTGAGCGAAACGGCATCAAAGTGGTTCGGCAGCGCACTGATCGCAGTGTACGGACCTTCCGCCGATGCGCTTGCAGTTGGGAGTTCGAGGAGCGGCGAGGCGATCCTGCGATGGGAAGATCTCCGGCGCGATCTGCTCCTGGCAGCCGCATACATCGACATCATCTATGTCGCCACGCTGGAACAGTGCGTCGCCAGCGGGTTTTTCGAGCGTATCGCCGCGCTCGATTGGAGTGAGTCGGTTCGGATTGCTCCCCTTCCCTACGCTGTGTTGTGGAGCGCGCGCCTGGTCCTGCTGACCAGCCTGATTATCGCTCGCTACGGAAAAACCGCGCTTGCCTGGCTGGGATGGCTGATTGCGCTGATCCTCTGGTTACGCGGAAGGTATGCGGCGGCTCACCCAGCGTCCGACAATCGCCATTGCGCCAACCAGCAAGGCAACCAGTCCGAACGCCAGCAACGGTGAGTGCGTCGCCAGATCGCCGGCGAACGCCAGCACTGCCAGCGCTGGCGCGACTCCCGCGAGTGATGCCAGCGTATAGGCGCTGAACCCTATGCGCGAATAACCTGCCGCAAATGAGACCAGCGGATAGGCGGGTCCGGGCAGCAAGCGCAACAACAGCACACTGCGCCAGGTCACTCGCTGCGCCAGGCGTTCGACCTGCTCACGCACTGCCGGTGATAGTCGTGGCTCGATGAGTGATCGACCCCAGCGTCGGGCAAGCCAGAAACCGGCGCTGGCGCCGATCAAGTCAGCGATCAGGGTGCACAGGAACCCTGCAACCGGTCCGAATGCCAGCCCCGCACCGATCTGCAACACGGCGGCTGGCGCCACAGGCGCCACGAGCAGGAGCGCCAGCGCGCCGATCAATGCCAGCGGACCGAGTGGACCAAGGGAGAGCGCCGTATCGCGGATGACGAGGGGGTTCAGCAGCGTACTGGATGTGCGAAACAGCCAGAATGCCGCACCGCCGGCGATCAGCAGCAGCACGCCGATAATCAGGCGGCGGGGACTCAGGAACGGCTGAAATCGTGCTGGAAAACGTTCCACGCTACGCTCCGGCGTTGAGTTGGCGAGCAGCGGCTTCTTCCGCGTACACGACGTCGGGATCGTCGATACGATCCAGGACATAGACCGCCAGATCGCAGATCCCGCTTTTGATATGATACTGACGGCGCAGTGAAAAGTATGGTTGCATCAATTTTCGATAGGCTTCGTCCTCACGGATATAATCGCCTCGATCCAGCCAGTGCATGAGATGCCCCAACACATTCCACGGACGGGGGGAAGGAATATCTTCCATCACAAGCAGCGTCGCCCCGGAACGCAGCACGCGATGCAGGTCGGCGACAGCGGTGCGCACCAGATCATCGGGAAGATGGTGGAACACGCCGAGGACCAGCCCGCCGTCAAAACTGTCTGAGGCAAAACCAAGACCGGCGCCGCTCATCACAGCGTAGCGTCCGGGTCGGCGACGTCCGGCGTATCGGATGTAGTGTCGGGCGATATCGACGCCGACGTATGATTCTGGCGGAAAACAGATGGAGAATTCGCCGGTGCCGCAGCCAAAATCGAGGAATCGGCGCTGCCCCGCATCGCGCCAGGGCTGGAGCTCCCGCGCAATGACGTCTTTTTCGGCGTCGAACCCATCCTCAACCACACGGCGCAGGAAACCCCAGAGTCCTGGATGGGCGGAGATTGTGTTGAGTAGTTTCTGAAACATGGCAGGCAGTGGGGAATTGGGAATAGGCGATAGACGATAGGCGATAGGCGGTAGGCATCAGGCAACAGGCAACAGGCGCTAGGCAATGGGCAATAGGCGACAGGCATCAGGCGCCAGGCAATAGACAACAGGCATCAGGCGCTAGACTAGAAACTGTCCCTAACCCTTAACCCCTAACCCTTAACCCCTAACCCCCAACCCCCTTTCGCGCTCGACAGATCACTGACAGACCCACCGGAAACGAACCACCGCGCGCGATCCAGGCGGCTTCGGCGGCAAGGGGCCAGCGCAGCGCTTCGTTCAGGATCGCTGGCGGCAACCGAAGATCGGAGCCATTGCGATCCACGGCAGGCAACACGCGCTCGATGAACCGCTGCGTCAGCGGCAGCGGCAACAGCAGGGTGTTGACATATGATATGCGCTCAACCTCAAATCCCTGCCCCTGAAGCAACTCGCGCACCTCGTCTGCCGTATAGCGCCGTCGTCCATGGACAGCGCAATCGTGCCTGCCGCGCAGCCACTCGAAGGCGGGGAGCCGCAGCAAGACCCGGCCGCCGGGACGAAGAACGCGCCATGTCTCACGCAGCGCAGCGGCTTCATCAGGAACGCCGCGGTGGTACAGCACCTCGAACGAGGTCACCAGATCGAAGCATTCATCCACAAATGGCAGCGCCAGAACGCTCGCCCGTGTAAAAGCGCCACGCAGCCGTGCAGCGCCAAAGAGCGCCGCTTCCGGCGCCAGATCGACCGCAGCAACAGAACCGTATCGCCGCAAAAAGACCACGTTCCCGCCAGTGCCGCAACCGGCGTCGAGAATACGCAGATCGCGTCGTCCGGCATAGACCTCATCGAGCAGCGCCGCCGCAATCGCGCGCATGCCGCCGTACCACCAGTGGCGGCTCTCGACCGCCGCCATGACCTCGTATTCCGTGCGTTCCATGCCTCTTGCCCGCCTGTCGAGCAAAGTCA
>JANWXL010000359.1 GCA_025055265.1 Roseiflexus sp. | reverse complement strand
CTCCCCAGCGCCGTGAGCGTGCGCCAGTCGTTGAAGCCCCACACCTGCCCCTCGGTCAGCGCCAGCAGCACGAGCAGCAGCCCGATGCCCAGCAGCGCCGCGCCGACCAGGTCGAACGTCTGCGCGGTGCGGGTGCGGTCGGCAGGGAAGGCGTGCAGCGCCAGCGCAATCGCGCCAATGCCGATCGGGATATTGACGTAGAAAATCGCCTGCCAACCGACCGCATTGATCAGCGCTCCTCCTAGCACCGGACCGGTCAGAATGCCAGCAGCGACCGCCGTGCCGATATAGCCGAGCGCCTGACCGCGCTGCGACGACGGGAAGGCTTCCACCAGCAACGCCGCGCTCACTCCCTGGATCATCGCCGCGCCAATCGCCTGCAAGACGCGGAAGCCGATCAGCGCGTCGATGCTCCACGAAAGACCGCACAATGCTGAGCTGATGGTAAAAATGACAAAGCCAACCACATAGACGCTGCGTTTGCCGATCATGTCTCCAAGACGCCCCATGCTCGGCAGCAGACAGGTGATTCCTAGCAGGTACGCCAGCACCACCCACTCGACCTCGTGCAACCCGGCGCCAAACGAGTCCTGCAAGGTTTTGAGCGCAATGTTGACGATCGAGCCGTCGATGGTGCTCATGAACACGCCGGTCGCTACTGCCAGCAGCGCCCACCATTTGCGTTCCATCGAGAGATGCTTTCTATTCAGTGTAGCCGAGCCAGCGAAGTGCGTTCGGGTCGTCGCGCCAGTGTTCGCGCGCCTTGACCCACAGATCGAGGTAGACCGGACGCCCCAGCATCGCCTCGATGTTCTGGCGCGCGCCGCTGCCAATCTTCTTGAGCATGCCGCCGCCAGCGCCGATCAGAATGGCTTTCTGCGTCTCACGCTCTACCAGAATAGTCATCCGGATGTAGGTGACCTTCTCTTTCTCCTCCCACTCTTCGACTTCAACCGCCACGCTGTGCGGCACTTCCTGCTGCGTGTAGCGCAGCACCTGCTCGCGCACCAGTTCGGCGGCAAGTTCACGCTCGCTCATATCGGTCACCTGCCCCTCCGGGTAGAGCGGCGGACCTTCGGGCAGCAGGCGCACAATCTCATCAACCAGCGCATCGAGACCCTGACAGCGCAACGCGGAAACGGCAACCTCCATATCCCACGGCGCCAGCGCGCGGTACGCCTGAAGGTTCTCACTACCGCGTTTCGTAGGCAGATCGATCTTGTTGAGCACCAGGATGCGCCGCGCCGACGCCTTGCGCACCAGCGCCGCGATCCGCTCGTCGAGGCTCCCCGGCGGGCGCGTAATATCCACGACCATGCACACCACATCAGCGTCGGGAATGGCGCGCCGCGCCTGTTTGACCATGAACGCGCCAAGGCGGTTGCGCGGCTCGTGGATGCCGGGGGTGTCGACGAACACGATCTGCGCGTCGGGACGGGTCAGAATGCCGCGGATCGCAGTGCGCGTCGTCTGCGGCTTGGGCGACACAATGGCGACTTTCTGCCCCAGCAGGGCGTTAAGCAGCGTGGATTTGCCGACATTCGGGCGCCCGACAAGCGCAACGAACCCGGAGCGGTGCGGACCTTCGGGCATCACGGGGCGGGTTGCGGGGGGCAGGGTTGTTGCTTCCGCTTCTTCGGCGTGCTCTTCTTCGCGCTCGATCAGAAACAGCGCCAGGCGCTCCAGGCGCTGATCCAGATCGAACTCATCAGCGGGAAGCACCTCGAACCCCACCAACCGCTCATCCGGGTCGAAATCGAGCACGGCTGGCTCTTCCAGCGGCTGCACCGACGCCGGTTCCTCGCCGACGAGGTTGACGGTCAGTGTGTGTTCCGCAGCGTTGAACGACACCTGCGGATGCGCCAGCGCCAGCCTCAGGTCGTCGGCGTCGATCTCATCGTCCA
Organism: Roseiflexus sp.; assembly: GCA_025055265.1. Lineage (GTDB taxonomy): Bacteria > Chloroflexota > Chloroflexia > Chloroflexales > Roseiflexaceae > Roseiflexus. The sequence goes on along the minus strand of JANWXL010000359.1, from coordinate 6,488 downwards.
GCGCCAGTTCAACGCCGATCACCTGACCCTGCGGGTCGAGCAGCAGCGTCGCCTCGCACTCGCCTTCGAGCGTTGCGTCCTCTTCGGCAGTATCGGTAAAGCGCCAGTAGAGCGACCCGGAATCCGAGTCGCAGAGAAGCGTGATCATAGGCGTCAAGTCTCAACCCGGTTACAATCAGCAAATTTACGCATTTGGACCATCCTTCCATAAATCCTCGATAAGTTGCAGAATATCAAGGAATGCTTTCCCCTTTACCGGCCTATCGTTATTCTTTTGAATACTTTTTCTTAATGACGAGATTTTCTTCTCAATTCTCTCGTCCGTTCTCGTTTCTGAAACAGATTTAAAAAATTCTATCCAGTGATCTATTTTGATTCCCAGATATTTGTCTTCTTTTATGGATTTGATGTATGAGTCTATGATACCTGTCCTCGCAACTCTCCCGAAGTTTCCCCCTTTGTCATCTGGCGCTTCGTCGCAGGCTTCCTGTCTGATGTCCGGATATTGCTTTATGTTTATCGGACTACGGATATTCTGATTCTTATTTTGTTTACTTCTTGATTCCTTCCAATAGAAGTTGCGATATTCAGCCACATATTTCGCGGATTCGATCCAAGGTCGAAGCAGTCTAGGAGAACCAGAGATTACATCAGAAAGAATCCAGGGCACTATGATAAGTAAGTCAGCATCAGCACAGGCATTGGGAGTTATAAGATACCTGAAACTCGGTTCACCCTCTTTACTAAGTACATACCAGGACTTAAGCTCTACTCCAAAGAGAATTTCTTTACCTGTGGCATCAACTAGCAAAACATCGGGGAAAGCCTGAGCTCTCCTGACAAACGCAAAAGATTGATACTTATCATCCTTATCCCATACGTTTCTTAATTTATTGAGAGTTTCGACGATTTGTGACTCCAGGATACTAGAAAACACCGGTCCTATGGAAAATATCTCAGTCGCATTGACCCCTCTAATTAGCAAATCGGTTTGGAAATAATTAGGAATGGAGAGTAAAAGTGATTTTGTTGTTTCCCAGACCGTAAGATGTTCCCAGTCAGATTTTGGGGTCGTCCTCTCCGGTGGATTAGTCGCCATCAAGATACCTCATAGGTAACAAGATCTTCCAGGAGAAAGGATCGTTGTTCCTCCCTCTTCTGGCAATCCCTTAAGCGAGCAACGGCCATTTTGTATATGTACTCATCAATCTCTGCACAATAAGCGGTGCGAGACGTGAAGTAAGCGACCAGGCCAGCAGTGCACAACCCGCCAAATGGTTCCCATATGATGTCTCCTGGATTCGAAGAGGACTCAATAATCAATTCCATTAACTTAATAGGTTTTTGATTAAGATGCGCGTACTTACTTGAGCCGGCAAACCTTAACCTTTCCTCGTTATGAAGAGGGGGATGGTTCCAAACATTGGTTACTCCATATTTTCCCTTAAATGTAGGAAACAGTTTTGTATACTCCTCCTGAGTTGCCGGTCTTTGACCATCAAACGAGAAATAGGGACGCCCCTCAGGATCACCATATTCGTTAGCGTAGGAAACCATTCGACTAAAGATTTCGGGGGGTGGTGCATACCATAAATGGTCTTTGGTGAAATATTTCCTTGAAGCCGCATTTACTACGCCACAAGCTTCATTTGTCTTATAAATTGGCAAACCTGTCCTGATCCATTCACTTCTAAGCCATTCTTTCAGGTTCATACGCCTTCCTTTACAGTAAAACTCCGCACGTCGCACATACTGAACACAAACCTCCGTGACGACTGGAAAACTTTTCAGTACGGGCAGATTACAATTGCCAGCAATGTGTTGGATGCCCTTGTTCCAGATATTGCAACCTGCATACTCCCAGCCATATTCATCCAGAATGGGATGGACTGTTGCCCATCCGATCTCGGTGTTCCAGAACCAGAGTGTTGCGCCAGGTCTGGCATAGCGTGACCACGACTGTATATGACCACGATACCAGGATTGTAGTTCTGCGGGTTCCCTGGCATCCCCCTTGAACCCTGACACGCCATAGCCGCCATCAGAAATAATGACATCAGGGGTTGGCCATTCCTGATAGAGTTTGGCGACATCGCCGTGATATATGGTTACATTTCCCAACTTGAAGATGTTCTGCTTATCCATGGCGCGTCTGCTGCGATTGTGAATGATGACGATTGCGATACTTGTCCTTACATTTTTCTCAATTCTCAACCACACACGCCCCCGGCGTCGCAATCACAGTGACGTTCTCAAATTCGAGCAGGCGGAGAAACTGTTCCATCGAGCGTTTCGCCTCTTCGGCGGCGCGCTGCATAATGCCATTTTCGCAGGCTGCCGCCAGAATCTGGCGTTCCGCCTCCTGCCGCGCCTGCGTTTCCAGGTTCGGGTCCTGCCCGCCGGTCAGTTGAGTAAGCAGGCGCGTCTGCCGGTCGTAGACGCGGGTGCGTTCGTTGTTAAGGCGCGCGATGAAAATCTCGGAGGCGGGCAGGGTCACTGTCACGCTCGCGCCATCGGGCGAAACGATCACATCACGGTCAGTCAGTTTGCTCAGATCGACGCCAGCCACCACGTCGCCGCTGGCGATCAGCAGCAATCGTTCGCCCAGTAACATGTCAAGCGCATCACCCCGCGTCGTTGAGGCTTCGACGACCCGTTCAATCGAGAAGCGTTGCGTCTCCAGGCGCTGAAGATTCTTCATCTGCTGAATGGCGCCGCCCCGATCACGGATCGTCGGCGTCGGCGTGGCGATGAGTTGCACTACCTGCTGCGGCACATTAGGGACGAACGCCGCCACGATCTGCTGCCAGAAGAGCATCATCAGCACAACGACCGTGATAGCGCCAAGCGCGACATACAGCAGCGTTGCAGCGCATCCTCCGCCCGCCAGCGGGAGACCATAGGGAGCAGTTCTCCCCGCATCGAACGGAATGTAGGGTTCCTCCTCCAGGTCATCATCGACCTCCTCGCCGCGTGCGCGGCGCAACCGTCGTTCCATGAGCGATTCGCGGCGCGGCGGTCGCATCAGTTCATCACGGCGCACCACCCGGCGGCGTGGCGGGGGCGAATCGTCCTCTTCTTCTGGATCGTCGTCGTAGCGAGGCATCATCCCCTCCGACGGATCACCCGCGTTTGATGCCGGTATGGATGGCTGCGGCGCCCAGCCCGACCAGGCGGTAGGTGACGTCGCTCCAGCCCGCCTCGCGCATGATCTGCGCCAGCTCGTCGGGCGGGGGAAAGACGCGCGCCGACTGCGGCAGATAGGTGTAGGCTTCGGGATCGGCGCCGAGCACACGCGCCAGAAGCGGCACAACGCGCTGGAAATAGACCCAGTGCCCGAAACGCAGCAACGGCTGGCGCGGACGCGCGACCTCCAGGCAAGCGACCGTTCCGCCGACGCGCGCCACTCGCCACATCTCGCGGAATGCTGCGCCGATGTCGGTCACGTTGCGCAACGTGAACCCGGTCGTAATCGCATCGAAACTTTCATCGGCGAACGGCAGCGCCAGCGCATCGCCTGCCACAAAAACGGCGCGTTTCCCCGCAATTTTGGACAGACCGGCGCGCATCATCGGAATGGTAAAATCAACCCCGACCGCCAATCCGTCCGGCATCCACTCCGCCAGCTCGACCAGAAAATCACCGGTGCCAGTGCCGATGTCGAGCGCGCGTCCACAGCTCGGCGGCGCCGCCAGCGCCACCGTCGCCGCGCGCCATCCCCGGTCCAGCCCCAGGGTCATAATGCCGTTCATCATATCATAGCCGGGGGCGATCCGGCTGAACATCCGCTCGACATACTCAGCTTTCTTGTCAGGCGGAGGTAGAACACTTGTACTCATTGGCGATTCATCTCGTAGATCAGTCGCAATCCTTCCAACGTCAGATACGGCTCAACCGTCGTAATTGCTTCGGTTTCGGCAGCGATCAACTCCGCCAGCCCGCCGGTCGCCACCACCGGGCAGGATGCCCCCAGTTCCGCCTGCATCCGGCGCACCAGACCTTCGACCAGCCCGGCATACCCCAGAATAACACCGGACTGCATGTGATGAATGGTGTTCTTGCCGATCACATTTGGCGGGCGCACCAGTTCGACCTGATACAGTTTCGCCGCCAGGCGGAACAGCGCATCGGCGGAAATGCCGATGCCGGGCGCGATCGCGCCGCCAATATACTCGCCAGCCGCGGTAATCACATCGAACGTCGTCGCTGTGCCAAACGCCAGCACAATGACCGGACCGCCATACTGTCGGAACGCCGCCAGCGAATTGGCGATACGGTCAGCGCCAAGCTCGGCGGGCGAGTCGACTTTGTACTGCAAGCCGGTTGGCGTATGCGAGTTGACCATCAGCGGCTCGACGCGAAAATATTTGTGGCACAGCGTGCGAAACTCACCGGTCAGTGGCGGAACGACGCACGAGATGGCGCATCCATCAATATCGCGCGGATCGATGCCGCCAAGGTCGAACAGGTTGTGCAGCAACACCAGGTATTCGTCAGCGAGCCGGTGGCGTTCGGTCGTGACGCGCCAGTGCGCCGTCAGTCGCTCTCCCTGATAGACGCCGATTTTGATGTTCGTGTTGCCAATATCGATGGTCAACAGCATAATGCACCATTGCTATGGAAACCAGACTCGCACATCTTCCGGGCGACGCACGGCGCCCAAAGCCGCCATCAGTTTGATCCGCGCTTTGCGACCGTTCAGATAATGGGCAAAGATCACTCCCAGCCGCTCGAGATCGTGGTACGCGCCGACGTAGCCGTACTCATCATACAGGGCGCCGCCGACTCGCGGTGCGATTACTACCATGATACGTTGTGCAATCGCTTCCTGTATTGCAGGCAGCCACCACGGCGGCACGCGACCGCTGCCAAATGCCTCAATCACAATACCAGCCACACGATCAGCAATCGCGTGACGTAACATCCGGTCGTCACTCCCCTGACCGGGTGTAATCAGATCGACCCGCTCCTCGAGATGCGCGCACGGAATAAACATGCGCTGCGCTGGTCGATGGCGCATCCAGATGCGGTCAGCAACGATCCCGCCAAGCGGTCCTGCCCCTGGCGCGGTAAACGCATCGACCGAATGGGCGGATGCTTTTTGCACATCGCCAGCAGCGAAGATCTGCCCGGCAAACACAACCAGCACGCCGCTCTCGCGCGTTTCCGCCGCAGCCGCTGCTCGAATGGCGCCAGCGAGGTTGTGCAGTCCATCGTACCCCGGCATTGCCGGAGGGCGCGCAGCGCCTGTTACGATAACCGGCTTCTCGTGATGGATCGTGAGATCGAGCAGATACGCCGTTTCTTCCAGCGTATCGGTTCCATGAGTCACCACCACGCCCGAAATCGCATCGTCGCGCAGCAACGAGTCAATATGGCGCGCCAGTTCGAGCCCTTGCACTGGCGTGAAATGGCTGCCCGGCAGACTGCTGAACTCGTTGAACTCTACTTCGATGCCGCTATTCGACAGTTGGGCAATGATGTCCTCGCCATCGACCGGAACCAGGGCGCCGGTTGCAGGGTTGCGCTTGAAGGCGATGCTACCGCCGGTTGTGACAACGACGACCTTCTTCACACCCACCTACCGTTTCCGCGCCACCCAGGCAATCCGTTGCGTGCGCTCGCTGATCGGTTGCGTGGTGAAACAATCATACACTGCTTCGACAGTCAATCCGGCGGCGGCGATCAACGCAGCGACCGTCTCCGGCGGGTAGGCGCGCTCGATGTGAATCTCCTCAAAGCGCTCGTATCCGCTGTCGTCATCACCGACAAATCCGATCAGACGCATTGTCGAGCAGGCGGTCAATGGATCGAAATGACTGCGATTCACCTGGATGAACCCTGGTTGCTCAATGATCTCCACTTCGCCCCAGTCGTATTCAAGGAAGTGGCGCGTGTTCATATCCGCCACAAACAATCCTTCCGACGCCAGCGCCTCCGCTGCTGTCGAGAAGCATGCCGCAAGGTCCTCTTCAGTCAGCATGTAGTTGAGGCTGTCATACGTGCAGGTGACCATGTCGAATGAACCGCGCCGCAGCGCCTCCGTGTGTCTGGCGTGCATCGTCTCCCGCCACAACCAGCGCATATCCGCCTCGATGAACTGCGGACGGACCGCTGCATCAACCGACTGCGCACGGCTGCGTGCGATGGCGATCATCGCGGGCGACCGATCCACGCCAGTGACTGACCAACCGGCATCAGCCAGAATGATCGCCAGCGTTCCCGTGCCGCACGCAAGATCGAGCGCCCGCCACCCTGCAACCGGGTGACGCGGCAGAATGTCCCCCAACAGGTAATTGGCGAACAACACCGCAAAACGGATCTGACCGCTTCCATCGTAGAATGGCGCATAGGCGTGATAGATGTCGGATGTCTTGCCAGGCATGCCTTATCCGGGGGCGCCTTCATCTTTTTCTAACCTGCGTATTGTACCACACTGCGCCCACTGCCCCAGAGTCACCTCCGCCCGACCGCGAGAGCACACGGAT
>JANWXL010000280.1 GCA_025055265.1 Roseiflexus sp. | reverse complement strand
CCAATTGGCGGCGAGTGGAACTTCGACCGGCTGAACCGCCGTCCGCTGCCGCGCTCGGTGGCGCCGCCTCCGCCGCTGCGTTTCGAGCCGGATGCAATCACACGCCAGGTGATGTCCGAAGTCGAGGCGCGCGGCGGCGGTATGATGGGTGTGAACCGGCACGGAATCCTCCTGGGTGCTGGAATGGCGTTGGATACCACACCCATACCAGAGGAGGCCGTGCTGGTTCAACCGCGATGGGGAACGTCCTTCTTAAGTTCGCGCCTATGGGGCTCAGACCCGCCCTTACGCCACGTCCGCTGTCTGCCTGACAACTCTTGCCTGGGCGCTCGGAACCACACAGGCAGTTGCTCCGCCAATGCGCATCCGGCATACGCGCTGATCTCAGCGTGCTCCGCTTTGCAACTCGCCGTATCATTCCGGTACAATACATCATGTAGTTCGCTAACAATGTAGGATTACCAGGCCCATGCACTTTGCAACCATCGACGAGTTACAGCACGCGCTCGCCGCGCACGACTACATTGCCGACCGACCGCTGGCGACTGCGATTTTTCTGGCGCTCAAACTTCAGAAGCCGCTGCTGCTGGAAGGGGAGGCGGGCGTCGGCAAGACCGAGATCGCCAAAACGCTGGCGCGGATGCAGGATCGCCACCTGATCCGCCTTCAGTGCTATGAAGGTCTCGACGTTAACACAACCATTTACGAATGGAATTACACCCGGCAGATGTTGCAGATCCGCCTGATTGAGGCGCTTGGCGCCTCTGACGCGCACGCGGCGCTCAATGAAATCTTCAGCCCTGAGTTTCTGATCAAGCGCCCGTTGCTTCAGGCTATCGAGGAGAGCTGGGATCGCCCGCCGGTGCTGCTGATCGACGAAATCGACCGCGCCGACGAGGAGTTCGAGGCGTTCCTGCTCGAACTTCTCTCCGACTGGCAGATCAGCATCCCGGAGATCGGCACCATCCGCGCCAGTCAACCGCCGACGGTCATCATCACCAGCAACCGCACGCGCGAAATTCACGATGCGCTGAAGCGGCGCTGCCTGTTCTACTGGATCGATTATCCGTCGCTCGACAAGGAACTGCGGATCGTCAATGCCAAAGTGCCCGGCGCGTCTGAGCGCCTGTCGCGTCAGGTAGTGGCCTTCGTCCACGAATTGCGCAAACTCGATCTCTTCAAGCTTCCTGGCGTCGCCGAAACGCTCGATTGGGCAACGGCGCTTACTGCGCTTGACGCGCGCGAACTCACCGTTGAGCTTGTCGAGGATACGCTCGGCGCTATTCTGAAGTATCAGGACGACATCGCGCAGGTGCGCGGGCAGGGGGTGCGCTCGATACTGGAAAAAGTCGGCGTGTAGAGCCGCCAAGCAAGCATGCTGAGCCATCATTGCTGGCTTTATGTGCAGGTCCAGGCATGAATCGTCAGGAGGCAGCTCGCTGCATCGCCCGCCACGACACCCTGAACCCTGAGCCCTCAGATTGTCGAAGGGTCGAAGGACTGAACCGTCAGGCTGATCACACGAAGGGCGCGGGCGTTATGGTTTTTAGAAAATAATCCGGCATCACCCCGTCTAGCCCGCGCAGGCGGGCTTCGCAACCGTAGCCCGCGACTTCAGGCGCCGGGCAAGCGAGCGGATAGCGAAATATTTATTCACAATCCATCAACCGCCGGGCTGTCGAGGTCGGTGAACGCATAGACGCCATGGATGAAATAGAACCGTTAATTCCTCACGGCAATCTGATGACGCATGTGGTGGCGTTCGTCCACCTGCTGCGCAACACCGGCATGAAGGTCAGCGTCGAGCAGACGGTTGATCTGGTGCGGGCGCTGGAACACGTCCCGATTGTGTCGCGCAGCGATTTCCGCGCCGCCGCCCGCTGCACGCTGGTCTGTCGGCGTGAAGACCTGCCGGTGTTCGATGCTGCCTTCGACTTCTACTGGCGCACGCAGTCGGGGTTCGATCCGCTCATGCTGGCAATTCCAGTGGTCAAAACGCCGCCGAAGCCGCTGCGCCTGCCGCGGCGACCGCGCAGCCAGGGCGATGGACGCAATGAGCCGGATCGTCACGAAGAGCAGCAGGAAGAGAAGGTTGGCTTCACTCTCACGTTTACCGCTGCTGAAACGCTCCGCACCAAAGACTTTGGCAGTTTCAGCTATGAGGAAGTGCAGGCGTGCAAAGAACTGCTGCGCACCCTCGAATGGCGCATCGAGCCGCGCCGCACGCGCCGCCGTCGTCCGGCAAACCGCCCAGGCGTGATCGACATGCGCCGCCTCCTGCGCCGGAGTCTGCGGCATGGCGGCGATCCCATCGAACTGACCTTCCGTGAACCGCGCTATCGACAGCGCCCACTGGTGGTGCTGTGCGACATCAGCGGCTCAATGGATCGCTATAGTCGCATTCTGCTCCAGTTCGTCCACACCATCTCGAACGGGCTGCGCGATGTCGAGGCGTTTGTGTTCGGCACGCGCCTGACGCGCATCACCCGCCTGTTGCGCGAACGGGACATCGACGAAGCCATCGCCGCCGTCAGCAAACAGGTCGTTGACTGGTCGGGCGGGACGCGCATCGGCGAGGC
>JANWXL010000248.1 GCA_025055265.1 Roseiflexus sp. | reverse complement strand
ACACCACGTGCGAACAGGGCGCGGGATCGCGCCGCCAGCGCGGTTCTTCGCCGGGACTGATGCGTGGCGCAGACTTCACGGGTCGGGTACGTCTTTGACCTTCCCATCTTCAGCCTTGAGCGCCTTGGGCTGCTTGCCTTTTGCCTCACGCCTCTTGCGCCTGTCAACGAATACGGAACCGAATAAACGAATGGCAACGAATGACCGCAACGCACAGGTTACCTCTTGTCTCACGCCTTACTCACATCGGAGTGACTGGCGTCGGCTTTTGCATCGGCTCTTGCCTCTCGCCTCTTGTCTCGCGCCTCACTCATACAGAGGCGCAACGGCGCAGGGCTCTCCTTGAATTACTCATCCCTCGTCCCTCATCCCTCATCCCTCGTCTCGCTCCTCACCACTTGCCTCGCGCCTGATCGTGGTACAATGCGCTGGGATGACATCGGGAACGGATCGTATGCGCACGTATCGCCTTTTCCTCAGCGGTCTCGGCAATGTGGGCCGCAGTTTTCTCGCCATCATGCAGTCGCAGGCGTCGCTCCTCGCCCGACGCTACGGCGTTGCGCTGCGCCTGGTCGCTGCGGCGGACTCAGGCGGCGCGGCGATTGACGCGGCTGGACTCGATCCGGCGGCGGTTCTTGCGCTCAAACAGCGCAGACAGAGCGTTGCGGCACTGCCGGGAAGCGGCATCCCCGGCATCTCGCCGGTTGAGGTCGCTCGACGCATCGAAGCGGACATCCTGCTCGAAGCGACACCGGTTAACCTCAAGACAGGGCAACCAGGTCTCGACACGGTGCGCACTGCATTGCGGCGCGGGATGCACGCAGTGCTGGCAAATAAGGGACCGCTGGCGCTCGCGTATGCAGAACTGGCTGACCTCAGCGATATGGGGGAGTCTTCCGAAGAGCGCGGCGATCCGCGTGACTGGCCCGCACTGCGTTTCAGCGCCTGCGTCGGCGGCGCACTGCCTACGATTGCCATCGGGCGGCGCGATCTGGCGGGTGCGACGATTGTGCGCGTCGAAGCTGTGCTCAACGGCACGACGCAGGGCATCCTGCGCGCCATGGAACAGGGCGTTTCCTACGCCGACGCGCTGGCGGAGATGCAACGGCGCGGTCTGGCGGAGACCAATCCCTCACTCGATGTCGAAGGGTGGGATGCTGCCAGTAAACTGACCATCATTGCCAATGCCGTGCTGCGCCATCCTGCGACCCTGGCTGATGTCACCGTGCGCGGCATCACCGGGCTGACCGCCGGAGATCTGCGCGCTGCGCTGGATCGCGGCGAACGCATTGTGCTCCTCTGCCTGGCGGAGCGTCAGGGAGACGATTTCCGCCTCAGCGTCCAGCCGGCGCCGCTGCCGCTCACCCACCCGCTGGCGCGGATGAGCGCCGATGAGATGGGGGTGGTCTACTACACCGACATCACCGGCAGACAGACAGCCACGACGCTGGAAACGGACCCGACTCCCACCGCCGCAGCCATGCTGCGCGACATCCTTGATATTGCAGCGCGTTGATCTGTGTGAGGTTCTGCAATGGAGCATCCTCTTCCGTTCCAGGCGATTGATGCTGCGCGATCTCGCATTGCGCCGTTCGTCCGGCACACGCCGCTTACGCCGCTGCCCGCACTGCGCGGCGACTTTCACCCCAACCTGCGACTCAAACTGGAAAATCTGCAGGTCTCAGGTTCATTCAAGGCGCGCGGCGTGTTCAACCACCTGCTGCAACTCGACGCAGCGCAGCGCGAACGCGGCGTGATCGCCGCATCCGGCGGCAACCACGGTCTGGCGCTGGCATACGCCGCCTGGCGACTGGGCATTCCTGCTACGGTCTACCTGCCCACACGCGCCTCCGCCGACCGCGAGCGACGGATTGCTGCATGGGGCGCGCGCATCTTCCGCTATGGCGACGCCTGGGACGATGCCCACCAGCGCGCTGTCGAGCATGCTGCAAATGATGGGTTGTACTACGTTCATCCATTTGATGATATGCGTACCCTTGAAGGACAGGGTACGCTCGGTCTTGAACTGCTCGCCGACGCGCCCAACATCGATCTGGCGCTGATCGCCGTTGGCGGCGGCGGGTTGATCGGCGGCATGGCGGCGGCGCTCAAACAGGCGCGCCCCGGCATTCGCATCATCGGCGTCGAACCGGTCGGCGCGCCAACGATGACCGTCAGCCTCAACGCTGGTCGGTTGGTGGAATTGCCTGCCGTTCACAGCATTGCCGACACCCTCTCACCGCGCGCACTCAGTCAACGCACGCTTGACCTGGCGCTGCGGTATGTCGATGAGGTGGCGCTGGTCACCGATGAGCAGATGGTCGAGGCGATGCGCTGGCTCTGGACCGAGTGCAACCAGCTGGTCGAACCGGCGGGCGCTGCCGTGATTGCCGCACTCCAGAGCGGCGCCGTCGATGTTGCGCGCTATGAAGCGCCGGTTGCCGTTATCTGCGGCGGGAATGCTGATGCGACATGTGTGTTCGATGGGTATAGCACCCCATAGCCTGGGCGGTTAATGGTCTCTGCGTTTTGCCGGAGGTTCCGCTCAGCGCTATTGTGTGAGCTTTGAGCCTGTGCTGTCCGCAAAGTAGTATTCTCAGGAGGAGGACCATGTCTGTTATCGAGCCGGATGATCAGGTATGGCTGCGGCGTCAGCGGGGGCAGTTGATCACGCTTGGCGCTGGCGGGAGTGTTGCGAATGCTGTTGCTATGTGGGTGCTGACGATAGTATCGCTTGCTATGGGGGCTGCTGCCCTTGGTAGCTATGATGCAAGCAGCTGGGTCGGCGTGGGGTTTCTCCTTATGTTCGCGTCCATTGGTGTAGTTGTCAGTGGGTTAGTTAGCTCGGTGGCATGCGGGGTGGTCAGCGGGCTGATCGCCCGGCGCACCTGGCGCGCTTCTCGCGGCTGGCTGATCGGCTGGTCCATCGTTTGGACGACTCTTGAGATGCCGTGGCATACTGTGTGTTCCTTGGCGACCCTCGTTGGTATCTTTCTCAGGGAAGGGTTGGTGTTCTCGGTTCTATTGCTTGGCTCAATCGCCGGGTCAGCGTTCCTGGGCGCAGTGATTGCCTTCTTCTTCGCCCTGATCGCGCCGCCATGGAACGTCCGGTCCTGATGCCAGACGCCGCTTGCACATTTGACCACGAGATGCGATAATATCCAGAGTAGAACAGATAATCTATCCAGGCGAAGCTCCTGGCGGAGCATAGCACAATGCTTCTGCCTTCCCGCCTTCAACCCTCTCATCCCTTGCCTTGCGCCCACAGCGTAGAGACAGTGCGATAGAACATCTCTACCCGCACCCTCTCGCCTCTCGCCCTTCGCCCCGCGCCTCGTACCTCGCACCTCTCGCCTCTTGCCTCTCACCCTCTCGCCTCTCCCCTTCCGCCTCTCCCCTCTCCCCTCTCATCCCACTTGACAAACCAACCCTCCTTCCTGTATACTCGCAAGCGGTAACATTGCAACAGGCGCGATAGATATGCATCAGCGAAACGTCAGCCTCCTCCTTAGCCTTATCCTTGTAGCCCTGATTATCATCACGGGCTTATAGGCGTTTGGGAGGCAGCGCGCGCGGCGTAACGCAAGAAACAACGACACGAGCCCCTCCCGAACCCACGGGAGGGGCTCGAAGTTTCCAGGCATATCCGCCGGCTCTGCGACAACGATGCGCCTCCGGCAGTCTCGCGCCAGTTGCTCTCGACGGTCGGATCCGACCGAGTCCCCGGTTGCGACACTGAAGTCGCCAGTGTGCCGTCGCTGCACAATCAGACGCCGATGATGGCGGCGTCTGCGCCTGCGCGTGTGCGGGCTTGGGTGATTATCGTGACAGAACCACGACGACAATCTTGTTGAGAGAAAGGGAGGAACTCAGATGTCCGAAAAGCGTACCGGCGCCCAGGTGATGTGTGAGGCGCTGATCCGCAATGGAGTCGAGGTGATGTTCGGCATCCCCGGCGGCGCGATTATGCCGTTCTATTACGCAATGTGGGAGTACCGCGACAAACTGCGCCACGTGCTGTGCCGTCACGAACAGGGCGCAGGGCACGCCGCCGAAGGGTATGCGCGCGCCACCGGTCGGCTGGGGGTGTGCATCGGCACGAGCGGACCGGGCGCCACCAACCTGGTGACGGCCATCGCCGATGCGATGATGGATAGCACGCCGATCCTGGCGATCACCGGGCAGGTCGGCTCCCATGTGCTCGGCAAGGATGCGTTCCAGGAGACCGACATCACCGGCATCACAATGCCGATCACCAAGCACAACTACCTGGTGAAACGCGCCGAAGACCTGCCCTACGTTTTCGAGGAAGCGATCTACATCGCCACCACTGGACGACCCGGACCAGTGTTGATCGATGTGACGAAGGATGCGCAACAGGCCACCATCGTTCCCGACTGGAATATCAAACTCGACCTTCCCGGCTACAAGCCCAATTACCGCCCCAATCTCAAGCAGGTCCGCGAAGCGATCAAACTGATCCTGAGCGCGAAGAAGCCGCTGATCATCGCCGGTCACGGCATTATCATGTCCGGCGCTGTCGATGAACTGCGCGCCTTCGCCGAACGCACCCGCATCCCGGTGATTACCACCCTCCACGGCATCGGCGCCTTCCCCGAAGACCATCCGCTCAGCATCGGCATGCCCGGTATGCACGGCTGGGTGCATGTCAATCGCGCCATTCAGGAGTGCGATGTGCTCTTCAACATCGGCGGGCGCTTCGATGACCGCGTGACCGGCAAAGCCAGCACGTTCGCGCCCAATGCGAAGGTCATCCACGTCGATATTGATCCCTCGGAGATCGGCAAGAACGTCAAGGTGACCGTCCCGATCGTCGCTGATGCGCGCCTGGCGCTGCAGGCGTTCCTCAATGAGTTCCCGCCTGACCGCGAAGCGTTTGCTGAACTCCATAGCCACGCCTCCGACTGGATGGAGCACATTCGTGAGATGCAGGCGAAGCATCAGCCGAAACAGCAGTACCTCAACCGCGCCGACACCGAGAAGATGAGCCTGCCGCCGCACGATGTCTACGCAGCGCTCACGAAGGCGCTCAACAGCCGCGGCAACTACCGCGTGGTCACCGACGTCGGGCAGCATCAGATGTGGGCGGCGCAATTGATCGACTGGTATCGCCCGCGTACCCACATCACCTCCGGCGGCGCAGGAACCATGGGCTTCGCCGTGCCCGCAGCGCTTGGCGTCGCAATTGCCTGCCCCAACGATACAGTGTGGGTCATCTGCGGCGATGGCGGCTTCCAGATGACCAACCAGGAGATGGCGACCATCGTTCAGGAAGGCATCAAGAACGTCAAGATCGCAGTTATCAACAACGGCTACCTGGGCATGGTGCGCCAGTGGCAGGAACTGTTCGAGAATAAGCGCTACAGCGGCACGCCTCTTTCCGGTCCCGACTTCGCAAAACTGGCGGAGGCGTACTACTGGAAGGGCATTACCGTTGAACATACCAGTCAGGTCGAGGCGGCGATTGAAGAAGCCTACGAGACTGACGGACCGGTGCTGATCGACTTCCGCGTTGAGCGCGAGGTCAACGTCTTCCCGATGGTGCCGCAGAACAAGAGCATCAGCGAGATGATCCTGGAATCGCCGCACAAGTCATAGAACGAAGGGAAACACACCTATGAAAAAGCATACCATCGTCGCCCTCGTGCAGGATCGCCCTGGCGTGCTGAGCCGGGTGGTCGGTCTCATCCGGCGGCGGGGCTTCAATATCGAAAGCCTGGCGGTCGGCCACAGCGAAACTCCTGGCGTCAGCCGGATGACGATCGTCGTCGAGTGGGAAGATGTCGAGCAGGTGGTCAAGCAGCTCTACCGCCTGATCGAGGTGCTGAAGGTCAGCGACGTCACGAACGATCCGATCGTCGAGCGCGAAATGGCGCTGATGAAACTGCACGCGCCTCCGGCGAAGCGCCCGGAGATCGTCGCCCTGACCGAAGTGTTCGACGCCAAGATCATCGATGTTGGCGCCAATACGATGGTGATCGAGATGACCGGGTCGCCTGCCAAGGTGCAGAACTTTATCGATGTGATTCGCCCTTACGGCATCAAGGAGATGATGCGCACCGGGCGGATTGCGATGGTGCGCGGCGCGCGCGGTCATACGGCTGAGGAATTCGTCGAAAGCGCCAACGGGCATGCCGAGCGCGTACCGGCGATGAATTAGGCGAAGGTGACAACTATGGCAAACATTTATTACGAGAACCACGCGGATCTCTCCCGCCTCGCCGGGCGCACGATCGCGGTCATCGGATTTGGCAGCCAGGGGCACGCGCATGCCCTGAACCTCAAGGACAGCGGCTGCGATGTCGTCGTCGGTCTCTACCAGGGGTCAAAGAGCTGGTCGAAGGCGGAAGGATTGGGGCTGAAGGTGCTGCCTGTCGCCGAGGCGGCGAAAGCGGCGCAGATCGTGATGATGGCGATCCCAGATACGGCGCAGGCGGCGCTGTACCGCGATGAGATCGGACCGCATATGACCCCCGGCAAGACCCTCATGTTCGCCCACGGGTTCAATATCCGCTTCGGGCAGATCATTCCACCGGAAGGGGTCGATGTGAGTATGGTCGCTCCCAAAGCGCCCGGTCACCGCGTGCGCGAGGTCTTCACTCAGGGAGGCGGCGTACCGGCGCTCGTCGCTGTGCATCAGGACGCTTCGGGGCATGCGCTGGCGGACGCCCTGGCATATGCGCGCGGTCTGGGTTGCACCCGCGCAGGCGTCATCGAGACGACCTTCGCCGAAGAGACGGAAACCGACCTGTTCGGTGAGCAGGTAGTGTTGTGCGGCGGCGTCTCGGCGCTCGTGAAGGCGGCGTTCGAGACGCTGGTCGAAGCCGGGTACCAACCGGAGATCGCGTACTTTGAGTGCATGCACGAACTCAAACTGATCGTCGATCTCTTCTACCAGGGCGGTCTCAACT
>JANWXL010000238.1 GCA_025055265.1 Roseiflexus sp. | reverse complement strand
CTGGACCATGTACGGCATCCCGTTGTGGACGCCAAAATCGTAGACCTGCACAATATTGGGGTGGCGCAGATTGGCGATGATGCGCGCTTCCTGGCGGAAACGGTCAACGAAGCCGGGATGGGCGCGCGCCTCCTCCGACAGGATTTTGATCGCCACGGCGCGCCCCAGGTTCTGATCGAACCCGCGGTAGACGGTCGCCATCCCGCCGCTGCCGATCAGCGCCTGGATTTCATAATTGCCGATGGTTGCGCCAATCAACGGTGTGGTTGCGCTCATACGTTCATCTGTCTCATACCCTTTTCAGTCTACCACTTGAATGAACGAAATATTGACTCTTTTCTGTTACAATTTCGCTAATCTCTGATGCTCAAGGAGACCTTCAATGAGCGTCGCGTTCTCGCTGCCCGCCAACGTTGCGCCGCGCGGTCTGCCGCCGGTGGCGGAAACATTGCCCGCCGCCATCGAAAAGCTCATCCGCGAGATCAACCCGGAGAAAATCATTCTCTTCGGCTCGTATGCGTATGGCAACCCGACGCCTGACAGCGATGTCGATTTGCTGGTGGTCGTTCGGAGCGACGAACCGTATCGCCAGCGGTATCTGCGCGTGGCGAGAGCGCTGCAACCGCGCCTGTTTCCGCTTGACCTGATTGTCAAAACTCCCGAAGAGATCGAAGAAGCGCTCCGTGCCTTCTCGCCCTTTCTGAAAGAGATCTACACAAGGGGGATTTGTCTCTATGAAAGAAAGTAATCCCCTGGATTGGGTCGCTAAAGCCGAAGGGGACCTCGATATGGCGCGGCGCGCCCTGCGCGGCAAGACT
The DNA here is from genome assembly GCA_025055265.1 of Roseiflexus sp. Lineage (GTDB taxonomy): Bacteria > Chloroflexota > Chloroflexia > Chloroflexales > Roseiflexaceae > Roseiflexus. Next base: position 13,412 of record JANWXL010000238.1, on the reverse strand, counting down.
CAGCATACCGACGCCGCCGTATTCCATGCCCAGCAATGCGCTGAAAAATATCTCAAGGCGCTCCTGATCGCCGGAATGATCACATTTCCCAAGACGCACGACCTGACCATCCTGCGCCATCTCTGCATCAGCAATGGCATCCCGGTCAATGTGGACGAACAGGCGCTCGATTTTCTCTCTGGATTTGCAGTCAATGCGCGCTATCCCGGCGCTGAACCGTCGCTGGAGGAAGCCCGCGAAGCCATCGCCATCGCCAGAAACGTTCGCGCATTCGCGCGCCGCTGGTTGGGGGTGAAATAATTCGTACAGGCATATGTCCGCGTTTCCCGCAGAGGCGTTGCATTGCCCGTAGAGACGTTGCACTGCAACGTCTCTACAGGAAACACGCCTGCAACCTTCCCACCTTCAACGTTCTAACACCTTTGCCAGGTATTGACCGGTGTACGACCCCGGCGTTCGCGCGACCTGTTCGGGGGTTCCGGCGGCGACAACGCGCCCGCCTTCGTCGCCGCCTTCGGGTCCCAGATCGATGACCCAGTCGGCGCATTTGATGACATCGAGATTGTGTTCGATGACGAGCACTGTGTTCCCGGCGTCGACCAGCCGCTGCAACACGCGCAGCAGGCGATCAACGTCGGCGACGTGCAATCCGGTCGTTGGTTCATCCAGGATGTAGAGGGTGCGCCCGGTGGCGCGGCGGCTCAGTTCGGTCGCCAGTTTGATGCGCTGCGCTTCGCCGCCGGACAGGGTGGTGGCAGGCTGACCGAGGCGGATGTATCCCAACCCAACATCGATCAGGGTTTGCAGCTTTTCGGCGATGGAAGGCACGCGCTCAAAGAATGCCGCCGCTTCCTCGGCGGTCATATCGAGCACCTGCGCGATATTCCTGCCGCGATAGCGGATGTCGAGCGTCTCACGGTTGTAGCGCGCGCCGTGACACACATCGCAGGTCACGTAGAGGTCGGGCAGGAACTGCATTTCGATCTGCATCAACCCTTCGCCATTGCAATGCTCGCAGCGCCCGCCGGGGATGTTGAACGAGAAACGGCTGGCGTCGTAGCCGCGTGCGCGCGCTTCGGGCGTCTGCGCAAACAACTTGCGAATCGGGTCAAACGCTTTGGTGTAGGTGACCGGGTTGGAACGCGGCGTGCGCCCGATCGGCGACTGGTCGATGTCGATCACTTTGTCGATGTGCTCGATGCCGTAGATGGCATCATGGGCGCCGGGGCGCGTGCGCGCGCCGTGGAGCGCCTGCGCCAGACGCGGGTAGAGGGTGTCGTTGACCAGCGTAGATTTGCCGGAGCCGCTGACCCCGGTGACGGCAACCAGGCATCCGAGCGGAATGGCGACGTCGATATTCTTCAGGTTGTGCTCACGCGCCCCCCTGATCGTCAGGAACCTGCCGCTGCCGGAGCGTCGTCGGCGCGGAACGGGAATCGCGCGTTTACCCGAAAGGTATTGCCCCGTCAGTGAGCGCGGCTCCACCAGTACAGCGTCGAGCGGTCCGCTGACGATCACCTCGCCGCCGCGCTCTCCGGCGCCGGGACCAATATCAACGATCCAGTCGGCAGCGCGGATGATCTCCTCATCGTGCTCGACGATCAGCACGCTGTTCCCCATGTCGCGCAGTCGACGCAGCGTACCGAGCAGGCGCCCGGTGTCGCGTGGATGCAGCCCGATGCTCGGCTCGTCCAGCACATAGAGCGCGCCGCTCAACCCGGAGCCGATCTGCGTCGCCAGGCGAATGCGCTGCGCCTCGCCGCCGGAAAGGGTCGTGGCGGCGCGGTCGAGCGTGAGATACTCCAGCCCGACCTCGTTCAAAAACTGAAGCCGTGCGCAGATGTCGTTCAGGATGGGCGCCGCAATCTGGCATTCGCGCGTGGTCAAAGCGTAGGTTGGCGAGCGCAGGTCGCTTTCGCGCGTCTCGCGCCAGCGAGTAACGACGTCATCGACATCGGCAGCCAGCGCTTTCGCCCACGACCATGCGTCGGCGACGGGGAGCGCCGACACCTGCGCAATCGTGTACCCGGCGACGGTCACGGCGAGCAGTTCAGGGCGCAGGCGCGCGCCGTTGCACGCCGGGCAAACACGCGGCGTCATAAACTGCTCGATCTGCGCGCGCTCGGTTTCATCGGCGCACTCCGCCAGCCGACGGCGCAGCGCAGGGATCACCCCCTCGAACGGCGCTTCGACCACACGCTCCTCGCCGCGCAGGTGGTAGCGTAGCGGCATCACATCGCCGTTGGAGCCGTAGAGAATCGTTGCGATTGCCTCAGGACGCAGGTCGCGCAGCGGCGTATGGATCGAGAAGCCAAGGTGATCGGCGAGCGACGCCAGCAGATCGTCGAAGTAGCGGCGCTGCGCACGGCTGACATTTGCCCAGGGGACAATGGCGCCCTCCGCCAGCGAAAGTGTGCGGTCAGGAATGACCAGATCCGGATCGAACTCCAGCACGCTGCCAAGCCCGTCGCATGTAACGCATGCGCCAGAAGGATTATTGAACGAGAAATCACGCGGTTCGAGCGCCCCGATCGTCGCGGGACCATGCACCGGGCAGACATACCGTTGTGACAGGGTCAGTTCATCGCTGCCGACGATCTGCACGACTACCACGCCATCGCCAACCCGTAGCGCCGTTTCAACCGAGTCGGCGACGCGCACCCGCATCTGCGACTGATCTGGCGTCGTGACGGGTTGGGGAATGACGAGACGATCCACCACGACCTCGATGGTATGCGGTCGGTGGCGATCAAGACGCAGGTCGTCCGCCAGGTCGCGCACCTCGCCGTCAACGCGGACACGCACAAATCCCTGTTTGCGCACTTGATCAAGGAGGGGCTGGTGGTCGCCCTTCTGATCGCGGATGAGCGGCGCCAGCAGCAGGATGCGACTGCCGGGAGGCAGACCGAGGATCGTATCGATCATCTGCTGCACCGACTGGCGACTCAGCGGACGACCGCAGTGAACGCAGTGCGGCCGTCCAATCCGGGCAAAGAGCAGTCGCAGGTAATCGTAGATTTCGGTGACGGTGCCGACCGTTGAGCGCGGATTGCGCGCCAGCCCTTTCTGGTCGATGGCGATCGCGGGCGATAGACCTTCGATCGCGTCGACATCCGGCTTATCGATCTGCCCGAGAAACTGACGCGCATAGACGGAGAGCGACTCGACATAGCGACGCTGGCCCTCGGCGAAAATAGTATCGAAGGCCAGCGACGACTTGCCGGAGCCGGATAGCCCGGTGATCACCACCAGCGCATTGCGCGGCATGGTGACCGTGATATTTTTGAGATTGTGGACGCGCGCCCCGCGTACCACGATCCAGTCAGCAGCCATAGCGCTTGCGCCGATACACAGGATCAGACGAAGGATGGTAGCACGGAAGCGCGCAGAAATCAAATGATTCTTAAACTAGGCGAACTTTTCGCCGCGCACCACCTGCACGTCATGGACATAGGCAATGACTGCGTAATTCGGGAAATAATGGTCTGCCATCGCGTCCATGATTCGGTCAGCAACTTCAGGCGAGACCAGCGTTTCGATCTTGATGTTGCCTCCCTGCCACTGGCTGGCGTGAATACCGCGCGTTCCTTCGCCGTGCACCTCCGAGATGGTGTAGCCGTGGGCGCCAAGGGCGTAGATCTCGTGGATCAGGCGGTCCTTCAGCACCGGTTCGGCAATGATTGTCACCAACCGTACCGTTGTCAGTTTCATCTCTCGCTCCTTTCCATGCACTCCTTCGTGCACTGTCAGATTCGTCCGAGCGCTGCGCCCAACCAGCGTGCATATTCATAATACAACGGCAGGCCAATAATGAGATTCACCGGAAGCGTGATTCCGAGCGACGATGTCAGATAGATGCTCGGATTCGCCTGCGGGAAGGTAGCGCGCACAGCGGCGGGAGCGTCGATATACGACGAGCTGGCGGTGATCACCCCCAGAATGAACGCGCCGTTGGGCGACAGACCCGCCAGCAGGCCGAGCGACACGCCGATAATGCCGTGGATCAATGGCATCACTGTGCCAAAGACTGCCATAAACGGACCGACCTTGACAAAGTCGCGCAATTGTCGCCCGGCAAGCATGCCCATCTCGATCAGGAAGAAGACCAGCACACCGCGGAAGAGATCGCCGTAGAGCGGCTTGATGCGCGCGAACCCCTGCTCGCCGATGATCACCCCGATCAGCAGACCGCCAACCAGCAACACCACACTGCGCCCCGTGAGGGTATCCCGGATGACTTTGCCCAGATTGCCATCCTGCGCCTGACTCAACCCCATGCGCCAGCGCCCGATGAACAATGCCACGACGATCCCCCATTCCATTAGCGCCGCCAGCGCCGGAATGAACGCCTCGAAGGTGTTCTGTCCTTCCGGCAGACGCTCGACAAACGAGATGCCAGCAACGAACGTCACGGAGGAGACCGAACCGTAGTGCGCCGCGATGCCAGCCGCGTTAGGAATGTCGAACCTGCCGATCCCGCGCAAGATCAGGTAACACCATGTCGGCACGGCGATCGCCAGCGCAATGGTCACCAGCGCAGGCAGCAGAAACTCGCTGATCGTCGTACCTGCCAGTTCGACGCCGCCGCTCAGACCGATTGAGAAGAGCAGATAGACCGAAATGGCCTTGATGATCGGTTCCGGGATCTCGACCTCGCTCTTGATCAGCGTGGCCACAATCCCCAGGACGAATGCCAGCACCAGCGGCGATAGCAGATTGCTTCGGATGATCTCGATCGTGTCCATACCCTCCTCAAAGATAAAAAGAGATATTCCTGACGCTCCAAATGTATCAGAAAACGTATATTTTTGTCAATATAAAGACTTCAACGACAAAAAAGACTCTACCTTCAGCGGATCGTGCTCCGCCAAATGGTGGAGAGGAGATTAATCGACGTCGCGGCGCAGCATGTACCCCTGGCCGCGCACGGCAATCAGTTTGCGGGGATGTTTGGGGTCAGGCTCGATCTTTTCACGGATGCGTTCGATGATCTTCTGCAATGCGCTGTCGGAGGGCGGGGAGACGGGCCAGATGGCGCGTTTGACCTCTTCACGGGTGCAGACGCGCCCGGCGTGTTCGCGCAGAAACGCATAGACCTCTCCTTCGAGGTGGGTGAAGGCGGGAGGCGTGGCTGGCGCTGTGGGAGGCGGGGGGGGCGATGCTTCAGCGGAGGGGATGCCGGGCTGGTCAGACAACGCCTGAGCAAAAATGGCGGAGCTTATTCGCCAGCCGTTTCGGTCGCGCTGCGCCAGTCCACGTGCGTGGAGCGCCTCGAAGAGCGCAGCCTCGTCGAAGGTGTGGGCGCGATTCTGATCGAAGAGCGCCTGGCGCGCGTCAATCGCCGTAGTGTACGTTTCCGTCAATTCGCGCCACCAGGAGCGACAGAGCGGGCGCGCCTCCTCAATGGCGGCGCGTTCAATATCATCAGGGCCGCTGCCATTGGGATGCAGCCGCCAGTGATAGACGTGCGCAGCAGCGATCAGGATCAGCATCAGATTGGCGCCGCCAAGCCGCCGGATCCACGCGCGGTCAGCATCGCTCAACATCGGCGCGCGCGCGAGCAACGCGGCAATGCCAGCGTCGTCGAGCCTGCCGATGAAGAGTTCGCTGGCAAACAACCCCCAGAAGGACGACGGTTCGCGCAGTTCACTCTCAGGGTACAGCCGACTGAGCGGCGTACTGGCAGTGACCACGTAAGCGACGCGCGCGCCAATATCGGGATCCTGCGTCAGCGAACGCAGAAAACTTGCCGTATGGCGCGGCAGGCGGGCAATCCCTTCAACATTATCGATCAGAAACACAAACGTGCGATCACCATGCCGTCGGATCATGTCCTCAACAGCGCACTTGAGCGTATAAACCGCATCGACGATGGCTGTTTCGGCAATGCCTTGATCCGGCAGCGCAGGGAGATCGTCGTGCAGAGTAAGCGCCTGCGCCGTGGCGCGCGCCAGATCGCGCCAGAAAAAGAGCGCGCCGTGACTCTGGGATACGCCGAGATCGGCATACGGACCGGCGTTGACATACGGGAAGACGAACCGCGCCGCATCGTTGCCGCAGATCGGGCGCCCTGGCGCTGCGCTGCGCAGGTAGTAGAGCAGGGAGGTCTTTCCGCTGCGCGCGTCGCCGATCACGGCGCAACACTGCGGCGGCGCCGCCGTCAGGCGTTCACAGATGGCGGCGATCAGATCGCGTCGCCCGATGAACAATTCCGGATCGATGACCGGTTTGCGGTTGCCGAAAGGATTCATATGCCCGCCTGCCCTGCGCGACATTGCTGACAATAACTATACCACACTTCGTGCAGATATGTCAGCATGTCGACGGCGGAAGAGTGCAGTCATCGGCTGACAGTGTGGACGCCCCTGGTTGATGCGACATACAGGAGGACACGGATTGTCACGGATCGAGACGGAGTCGCACAGATCAGTCGCTTCCTGCCTCAGATCCGTGTGAGTCCGTTGCATTCGTATGCATCCGTGTTCTCTTCATGCCAGGTTGCGCTCGCGCCTCGTCAGAACGTCACCGTCGTCGCGCCGACGCACAGCGCTGCCATGTCTTCGATGCTCAGAACGTGCACATCTGGCAGAAGACCGTGATCGGCGCTAAGCCAGTAGCGTCGGAGACACGGCTGCGACAGATACAACTTCCCTCCGGCTGCGCGATATGCATCACGCACCTCGCGCAAGGGCGGGTACCCTGCTTCGTGCAAACCGGCGGCCCATCCCTCTGAGGTGGCGCACAATACGCCTTCACCGCGCAGTAAAACTGCGACACGATTGCCAGCGGCAAGCGCCGCGCCAGCGGTCAGAAAACCCAGCGTGGCGGCGCCGGGATCGCGCCCGGCATGGGTGATGATGATCACGAATAATGGTGTGGTCGTCATCACAGTCCTATCCATACTCTTATTGCCCGGTCTAGCCCGCGAAGGCTGGCGTCGCAACCGCGCCCCGCGACTTCAGGCGCCGGGCGGGTGGGCGGAGAGCGGAATATGTATTTAGAGTCCATCTTCATCATCCCGCAGCGAGACGGCGATGCCTGTCGAAGTCGCCCGACGTCCTGAGCCTGTTCAGACCCGACAAGCCCCCATCGGATCGCTCACGCCCTCAGCAGGGTTGTCAGACGGCGTTGGCTTCGACAGGCTCAGCCAACGCCGATGATCCAACTGGCGACCTCAGGACGCTGGCAGTGACTGCGATAGCGTTCGATATTCCCGGCTATCGTCAGTTCCTGCCCGACTTTGCTCGCCGTCTGCTAGCACGCTTCCCAGCGCAGACCGCCGACGTACCGGTGCGTTACCTTGCCGCGCTCGTCGAGCGCAAACAGGTAGAGCCAGCCGTTGTCGAGCAACTGCCGCACCTGCTCGTGCCGGGCGATAATGTCGGTCATCGCCTCGATTGGCGCCTCGATCATCACATGCAGGCGCATCGGCTCGTGGACGTACTTTTCGCCGTCGTGAACCGACTGCCAGGGCAGCCCGACCCGCAGGTCGCCGGAATTGCCCTCCAGCACGCCAAGCGTGCCGACGACGTTGTGCAGCGTTTTATTGCCGCAGCCAAAGACCCGGTTGTCGACCGTCGAACCGTAGTACTGCAGGTTGATCCAGCTTGCGACGACCATCGGCGCAGTCATAATCAGTTCCAGCACGCCGAATCCCGCGTCCTGCCGCCAGTCGTATGAGTGCAGGAAGGAGCGTCCGTTCATCACCACCCCTGCGGTGCGATCGCGCTGGGCGACGATAAACGCCGCACAACCCGCCAGCCCCCACTCCGGGCGCACCTGCGACCAGTCCCGGCTGCGGAACCGCACCGCGCCGTCGATGTCCGCCTTCGAGTTGATCTTCAGCAACGTTGATCGCTCAGCGCGCGCCAACCGTCCGGCAGCAGCCAGATCCGCCTCCAGCCGCCTGAGATCGTCGGCGTGACTCGTCGGAATGTCGGCTTTGTCGAAAATCGCCACATCATCGGTCGTGGTGTCGTGCAGACCAGCCACGAATACGGTGTCATCGGGGATGATAATGCCGCGCTCTTTCAATCCCGCGCGCACCGCTGGATCGTTCAGAATCTGCACCGCCACGCGCACGTTCGCCTCGCCGGTGTGGCCGCCGCATGCGCCGCAGTCAAGACCGGTCGCGTGCGGGTTGTTGACGGTGGTCGAGCCATGCCCGACAAGCAGCACGATGCGGGCGAAGTTGGTCGTCAGCGACATCGCTTTGAGCGCGCCTGCGGCGGCAGCTACCCGCTGCTCCAGCGTCATGCCGGTCATGCGCCCGCCGATGACGCGCGGTTCAAGGCTGGGCTTGACGCGCTCGCGGGTGTGCGCATCCAGTCCGAAGGTCGCCGGATGCGGCACGGGACGGGTGATCCCCAGCGTATCGAGCGCCAGTTTGCGCACATATGCCAGTCCGACTGGACCGACGAACCCGAAGCAGGAGATCGGTCCAAACTTGAACATGCGCCAGGCTTTGGCGACGCGCTGGTTGATTGCACGTTTCTCGATAGCGGCTGCCACCTCGGTCTCAGATGCGCCGCGCACCGACTCGGCAATCACGAACTGCGGCGTAAACAGAACCGGGCACTGCGCGCCGCCGTGGGTTTCCGCCAGCGGCACATATTCGATAAAGAACCCGAAGAACCCGGCAAAACCAATCGTCTCAATCTCGTCGGTCACCGTCTCAAGGGCGCGGCGGAAGATCTCAGAGCGCACATCGATGCAGAAAGCCGCCTGCACCCGCTTTCGCGCGGGGGTTGCGGTCGGCGTCCGTGCGCCGAGGCGGGCGAACAACTGGCGCTGATAGGATTTCTCAAAGGCGCGCTGAAGCAGGAGATCGCCGGCAATCGCGCGCCGCGTCGCTTCGTCCAGCCGGTCGTTGACCAATTCATCTTTCCGGGTGAGCCACGCTTCCGCCAGCCCCTTATGCGCAAGACTGCGCCAGAGCGCCACTTCCCACACCAACCGGATCGCCAGCAGATCGGTGATCGTGTGGTCTTCGCCGCCGTGGAGTTCGGCTTCCCAGCGCAGGTAGCGCGCATAACCAGCCCAGCCGTGAATGGTCAGCAGGAGCCGGTGCAGATACGCCTCGATCCCGTCGGCAGGAATATTCAACAGCTCCACTGCAGCAATAATCGTTTCCATCGCCGACTCCGGCAGTTCGCGCAGCGCCTGCTGGAAGGCGTGCACGCCGCGCGTCTGCGGGGTGCGATCGTGCGCCGCCTCAGCGCGCCATGCGGCATACGCTGGGAGATCGGCCCACGGCGATCGCCAGTAGGACTGACCCAGGTCGAAGTATGCGCCAGCCCAGTTGGAAATTGCATCGGTCACAATATCTGCCCAGTTGATGCCGGTCACCTCGCGTGCAACATCGGCGACAGTGGGCAGCGGCGCGAAGGTCGGCTCTTTCGTGTCGCTCAGCGCAAACGCCTTGAGCGCCTCGACCGTCGCAGGAGCGCCGGGATGCGGGATGCCCTCCGCCAGCGCCGCAGCCAGATCAGCATCGGTAACGCGCCCATCCTTGATCGCCTGCGCATAGAAGGAGCGCGGAGCGGTCATGCGAGCGCCAGCCCGGCGCGCCAGCAGTTCGGCAGCGTTCTCGAAGGAGTGGTCGATCAGACCGAGATACGGATTGACCGCCACAAAATAGCGCAGGGGCCACAGCGGAGCGATGCGTTGTTCGGCGCGCTTCACCGCTGCTGCGATCATATCGACCGTAATCATCTGCAGCGGCGCTGCTATCATAGGCGCAGGGCGGTTTCGGGTTTCAGCCAGATGCACAATCATTGTTTCTCCCTCCAAATGGTATGGTACATAGCCACGGATCAGCGAGCCAGTCGAAGCGAGTCCATCAGCCGGTCAAGCAGCGTGTTGGCGTAAAAGCCGTTCTTGAGGTGAACATAGAGCGCCCGCCAGGCAGGGCGGTTCACCAGCGCTGGCAGGAAGGCGCTGAGCGCCATTACCACGCCAGAGGCGACGACCGCAATCACGACTGCAACCATCGTCGGCGCACTGAGCGGCGGGTACACTGCCACTGCCCGACCAAGCAGCGCCTCAGCCGTCACTTCCAGCGCAAAGAAGGCGATGGTCACCAGGGTCGCCATCAGCATCGTGCGTCCAATCACAGAGATGGGCGCTTTGTTAGTGTTGCCCTTCACCAGCAAATAGGCAACGGCGAGCATGAAAATCGTGATCATCGCGGTTTCGCCTGGTCGTTTGGTGATGTCGATGCCAATCGCAGTGGCGACTCCCAGAAAGATTGCCACTGCCACTGCCATATTCGCCAGAAGACTGATCAGGTGCGGCGCGGTATCCAGTTTCTGAGCGCCGGTGTTCCGCACATATTCGATAATGCTGCCCGACGACAGGAAGGCATGCGCCTTATAGCAGGAATGGGCGATGAGGTGCATAATTGCAACCGTATGCGCGCCAAACCCGCACAGCATCAGCATGAACCCCATGTGCGCCGCGCTCGAATATGCCAGCGAGACCTTGACAGCGGTCTGCGTAATCATCGAGGATGACGCGAAGATCGCTGTGAACCCGCCCAGCGCGATCAATAGAATCAGCGCCGGAGTCGCCAGGAACGTCACTTCACCGAAGCGCACCACCAGGAAGATGCCCGCATTGAGCAGACCGGCGTGCAGCAGCGCCGATACCGGCGTCGGCGTTTCCATCACCTCAAGCAGCCAGCCGTGGAAAGGGAACATCGCCGATTTCAGCGCTGCAACGATCACGATCAGGACCGCCGCAACAGCAGCGTTCGCAGGGATGTTGCCGCTCGCAAGCGCTGCCGCGGCCGCCTCGCGGATCATGCCCAGGTCGGTCGTGCCGAAGGTCTGTGCGAGCAGCACAGCGGCAACGATCAGACACGCATCGCCAATGCGAGCGAAAATAAACTTCTTGCGGGCTGCCCGAATAGCGCGCGGGCGCTCAGGGTAGAACACCAGCAGCTCGTGCAGCGCAAGGCTCATCCCAATCCACGCCAGCGTCAGTTGCCACAGATTGCCGGACAGCACCATCAACAGAACGGCGCTGATTGTCAGGTAGAGGCGGATGAAGAAGATCCTCTGGCGCGGGTCGCCGTCAAGATAGTTGCGGCTGAACTGGATCAACAACGTGCCCAGCAACGTCACCAACCACGACATCAACACGCTCAACGCATCGAGGCGCAGCGCAATGCCTGCGTCGCCGACGCCGATCAACGGACTGACCATGGGACCGGAGGTAAAGACCATGATCCCAAGTCCGAGCAACAGCATGAACGAACCGATGCCGACCGCGCGCCCGAGCTGGAACGTCAGATCAACTGATCGCGCCAGGGACGCGATGAGCGCCACGACTGCCAGTGACAGCGGCGCAAGATATCCGAGAAGCGCCAGATTGCCGACCACCACACCGTCCATAGCAATAGTCCCTCCTTCTGTTTGTTTCCTATCCCGAAACAGAGAATATCTGAAATTGTCGTCAATGTCAATATAAAGACATTGAGACATCTGAAAGACTCTTTCTTTGGCGGATGTCCCTCGACGGATGGAGAGGATGGAGAGGAGGGTAAGGGCGAGTCTGAGACCTGCCCCACCCGCATAGTGACAATCCGGGCATCTCTTCGTATAATGGAAGCGGATGCACACGCAGGGCGCATTGCGCCGGAGCGCCGATATGTCTGATCGCAAACGTCAGAGCCAGCCATCGACATCACAAGGAGGGAAGGGCATGAACGTCCCGGGGCGAACGATTGCCATCGTGTTTGTACTGCTGATCATTGTCGGATTGGGAGCGGCGACCGCGCGCTTTGTGCAGGTGGATGAAGGGCAACGCGGGATTATTATTACCAGCGGCGCTGTGGAAGGCGTCCAGGAACCGGGCATCTTCTTCCGTCCCTTTGCGCCGCTGACGCGCGTCGAGATTGTGAACGTCCGTCGTCAAACGCTTCAGATTACGCAGAATGTTGCCAGCAGCGACAAGCAATTGTACGACATCGATGTTCAGATCGACTTCAGCCGTAAGACTGATCCCGAATCGTTGCGCCAGATGTACGCGCGCCTCGGCGCCGAGGATGATCTGCTCCGCCTGCAACTCGAAGGGTTTGCCTCCGACGCGCTCAAGAGCGCCAGCACCCAGTTCACGCTCGACCAGGCGCTCTCCGACCGCGGCGGATTTGCCCAGCGCATCCGCTCCAACCTGACGTCGCCCCCTGGTCCTGGCCAGCAAAGCCCCGCCGATCAACTCTTCGTCGTTATTGAAGCGGTGAAGGTGCTCGATATCAAGGTCAGCGAAGAGTACGCTCGCCTCCTCTCTGAAAAGGCGAACCTGGAAGTGAAGATCGAAACCGAAGAGCGGCGTCGCCAGCAGATCGAGGCAGAGCAGGCGAACAATCTGTTCCAGGCGGAGCAGGAAGCGCGCGTGGCGCTCACCCGCGAGAAAGGTCTGACCGCTGCGGCGCTTGAGGCGGCAAACCGTGAGGCGCAGGTGCGCGCGATCCAGGGGCGCTACTGGCGCGAGAACCCGGAATTGTTCGAACTGCGCGTCCGTGAGTTGATGGTCGAAATGTTGAAGAGCGGCAATATCTGGTTCATCGATCCGAATACGAATATCACCCTCTTGCTGAACCAGATGGCAACCGGCACAACGATTGTGCCCAACCTGTCGTCGGGGCAGCGTGCATCGACGCAACCAGCGCAGCCGTCGCAGCCCGCGACGCCTGAGCAACCGGCGGCGCCGACGACGCCGTAAGTGCGATGGCATATGTAGTCTGGGCAATCACAGGCGTCCTCGTGGCAGCGCTCCTCGGCGCGGCGCTGCCGCACCGTTCCATGTACGGGAACATTGCTGCGCTCATGCTGGCAGGAGTCTTTGGCGCACTCCTCGGCGGCATCGTCGGCAGCGGCGTCGTCCACGCCGATCACGCGGTGACCCTGCCAGGAACGCTGGGGGCAATCTTCGGCGCAGCGATCTTCGTTCTGACGGTGCAGGCGCAGCCAGGCGCCAGGAATGGGCGGATCGGACGCGGCAATCCTGGTGCGGATGACCTCTGACTTCTGCCATAGAGCAGTCTGGCCATCAACGCATGCACGCCGGTCAGACGGGCGATGACCCGGCGCACCTCATCTTTCGTGAGAGTTGCACATATGCTTCCCCGGTTCGGATCGAAGAGTGTTTCAGGCGAATGGCGGGAGGCGCCTGGTCGAGGAGTTTGGGAGCGTGCATAGCAGATGGTCTCATTGACAGCAGGATCACGGCGAGATACAATAAGCGGAAAAGCGGACGACGCACGACTGGCGCTGGCGTTCCGTAATCTATCCCTCGAAAGGGAGACGATACGGAATGTTCCCGCATAACGCAACGTTTTAAATAGTTAGGCGGAAGCCATCCAAGCGCGCCAGGCGGGGTGTTAGGCGGAAGTCGTCTAATGAGTAGTT
>JANWXL010000229.1 GCA_025055265.1 Roseiflexus sp. | reverse complement strand
CTGCAGGCGCGGATTGCGCCGGGATACATCGCGCAGATTGCGCCCTACGTCGCGCTGGAGCAGATCGAGATCGCCGCGCCGCGCCGCGCCCTGGTTCCCGACATCGGCGTCTATGAGCGCGAACCTGCCGCCGCCGCCATCGCCTCCCTCGCCGTCGATGCGCCGACCCTCACTGGCATCGCTCTGGCGGAAGTCCCCACCCGCTACGCCCGCATCGAAATCCGTTCCGTGGTCGATGAGACGCTGGTCACCGCCATTGAACTCCTCTCGCCGGTCAACAAGCGCCCCGGTCCCGACGGCGCCGACGCCTACGAGAAGAAGCGCCAGGAACTGTTTCAGAGCGGCGTGCATCTGCTCGAAATCGACCTGCTGCGCGGCGGGCGGCGCCCGCACCTGGCGCGCCCCGACCCGCTGCCCGCTGCGCCGTACTTCGTCTTCCTCAGTCGCGTCGAGCGCTGGCCCGCGATTGACATCTGGGCTTGCCCGCTGCAGCAACCGCTTCCGACAATCCCTGTGCCGTTGCGCCGCCCCGACCCGGACGTGCCGCTGCCGCTGACGCAGATGGTGCAGCAGGTGTATCGCAACGCGCGCTACGATTTGCGCATCGACTACCGGCAACCGCCGCCGCCGCCCGAGCTGGCGCCGGAGGAGGCGGCGTGGCTCGATGCGCATCTGCGCACCAGAGGGCTGCGCCCGTAGGCGTCCGGCTTGAATGGCCCACGAATTGCCGCAGGTGCGACGGATAGATGCGGATTTGTGAGTATTCAAGGCGATCAATCCGTGCCAGTCGTCTCGATCCGTGTTAACCCGTGTACTCTTACGCCGTATCGTTGCCTTGACAGACGTCGTTGCTCAACGTATACTCCAGAATGTTCCGTAGGGGCGCTTCGCGCGTGCGGCGAGGCTGAGAAGACACCCTTTGCACCTGATCCGGGTAATGCCGGCGTAGGAAATCGGAACGAGCGCTGACGTTCGCTGTCGCCAATTCCCTTCCTCATTCACGGTGCGACACCTCTCTGATTGCTGCGTTTGCGTCCCCGCGCGGAAGCGTTCGATACGCGCCTGCATGCGCAGAACATACGCAGGCGTACACAGTTGCGCACTGTCAGGGAGGGATCGCTATGCGCTTCACCGAAACGCTCTGGTCGTCGATCATCGACATCTACCAGGCTATCATTCACCACCCGTTCAACGAGGAACTTGCACAGGGAACATTGCCGCGCGAGAAGTTCGCCTTCTACATGCAGCAAGATGCCCTGTACCTGGCGGATTTTGCGCGCGCTCTGGCGATAATGGCAGGGCGCGCCCACCATGAGGAGGCAATTATCCAGTTTGTGCGCTTCGCCGAGGGGGTGGCGGTGGTCGAGCGTGCGCTGCACCATACCTACTTCCGCGAGTTTGGCATCGATGCGCCGACGCGCCAGCAGTCGCCCTCGTGCTTCGCCTACACCAACTTCCTGCTGGCAACCGTCGCCTGTCGCAGTTACGAAGAGGGCATGGCCGCCCTGCTCCCCTGCTTCTGGATCTACCGCGAAGTCGGGAATGACATCTACCGCCGCGCAGCGCCGAATAACCCATACCAGAAGTGGATCGACACCTATGCCGGGCAGGAATTCAGCGAGTGGGTTGATCGCGCCATTGCACTGACTGATGCGATCGCCAGTCAGGCTTCCGAGGCGCAGAAAGCCAGTATGCACGATGCCTTTGTGTATTCGTCGCGACTGGAGTGGATGTTCTGGGACAGCGCCTATCGGCTTGAGCAGTGGATGCCATGATGACACAGCGACTGCTGGTGCTGGACTTTTCGGGAATGTTGAGCCTGGAAGCGGTGCGCTTCGGCATGCCGGAATGCCTTGAGCAGGCGCTGCGGCAGAGCGGTCTGTGGGACCTGGGAGTGGATGTCGAACGCTACTGGAACGACATCGTGAAGCCGACCTGGGAAACCGGCAGCACGACACGCACGCCATATGCGCACCTGATCGCGCAGCGTATGCCGGCATCGCGCCTGCCCACTGATGACGTTCTCCGGTGCGCTGAACAGTTCGTACAGGCATACCTCCAGGCATCGGTCATTGATCCAGCATGGCGCCCGCTCTTCGACGCGCTGCACTTGGCGGAACAGGTGACGCCCCTCGTGGCTACCGACCACTACGCCGAAGCCACTGACCACATTGGGCGCCAGGTTGCGGCGATGGGATGGCGCGCAGCGGCGTTGCGCGTTGATGACGCTGGCACAACGTCACTGCAGATCATCTCGACGCCAGCCAGCGACCCTTTGTGCGCACGCACGGTCCTGATCGCCAACTCAGCCGATCTCGGCGCGCGCAAAGACAGCGCACACTTCTGGCGCTGCGTACAGGCAGGTCTTGTCGAGCAACCGCAGGAGGTTCTGGTCGTTGATGACTTTGGCGCGAATGA
>JANWXL010000201.1 GCA_025055265.1 Roseiflexus sp. | reverse complement strand
TGCGGGGACGTGCAGCGTTCAACGTCTCCGAATGGGGACGGCCAGACAACGAAGGGGATGACGCTGCGAAGCTCGTGCAGAACGGCGAAATGCCGCCGTGGTTCTACCTGCCGCTCCATCCCGAAGCCAACCTCTCGCCAGCCGAACGGCAGCAACTGATCAATGGCCTGCTGGCGACGTTTGGCGGAGAAGCGGAGAGTGACGGCGAGAGGTGATCATCAGGAGCGTATGGTGCAATGCAGGCGCTGTCGAACATTATGAAGAAAGCGGCTGAAAGTTATTGAACAGCCCCGTAGCGAGGATCAAATGAAACTCAAGGTGATCGTTCACGAAGCCGAGGAGGGCGGCTATTGGGCGGAAGTGCCAGCGCTACCTGGATGTGTCACGCAAGGCGAAACCTTCGAAGAGTTACTGCAGAACCTGTACGAGGCAATTGAAGGATGGTTCGACGTCGAGCCGGTCGTCCTGCCGGATGACACGAAGACACGCGTTATGGACATTGCAGTATGATTTGTAGTCATTTCACCCAAACCGCAATTGCGTCTGCCCGACCTGCAGCACATCGCCGCGGCGCACCGGCGCTGGCTGGGTGATGCGCACGCCGTTGAGATAGGTGCCGTGGCTGCTGCCCGCGTCTTCTACTGTCACCTGGCGTCCATTATTGCGAATGATGGCGTGACGGCGGGAAACGCTGCCATCGCCGATCAGCACAATCTGACACTCTTCGCTGCGCCCAATGATGAGTTCTGCGCCGATGAGCGGGTAGGTGCGCGGTTGCGCCGCACCCGCAATAACCGCGAGCGTCCCCCACGCGCCGGTTGGCGCGGGTTGAGGCGTGGGAACCGGCTGCGGCGGAGCAGGTTGATACGGCTGCGGCGGCGTTGAGGGAGGCGGCGGCACGTAGACCGGTACAGGCGCCGGGGCGGGCGCTGGCGCGGGGCGCAGCGCTCGACGGCGGCCTGCCCCGATGATGGCGATTGCCATAAGTGCGAGCGCCAGGACGATGCCGCAGACACACAGCGCCAGCAGACCAAGCACGGTTTCGTTGCGCGGCGCCGACGGGCGCGGCGCCGGTAGCGGCGCCTGCTCGGCGGGAGGACCGCCAAACGACTTGCAGGCGTCGATCCGACCGGTTCCCAGTTCAAAGCGGGGATTCAGATCACGAATATCCGTCGCATTGGTGCGAATGGTCTCCGCGACCTGGCTTGCGTTCCAGTCGGGGTTTGCTGAAAAGAGCAGCGCCGCCAGCGCCGACACATACGGCGTCGCCTGTGATGTGCCGCTCATGTAGTCGTAGTTGCGGCGGAACCGCTCATCGCGCGGCAGCTCATCGCTTGTCAGAAACACCTCGTAGGTCGGCATAGTGGAGAGGATGTTGACTCCCGGCGCGCTGACGGCGACCCACGGACCGGAATTCGAGAAGGGCGCTTTGCGGTCGCGCTGATCGGTCGCTGCCACCACCAGCACATCAGGGTTGTCTATGGCAATCGCGTTGGGCAGCGGCACAGCGTCATTGCCAGCGGCGACGACGACCAGCGCTCCCTGTTGTTGCGCATAGACAATCGCCTCATTCACCAGCGCCGACGGTTCATCGGCGCTGAGGGTGAGGGTAGCGCCGAGGCTGAGGTTGATCACCTTCGCGCCGCGATCAGCGGCGAAGCGAATGCCACGGGCGATAGCGCGGTCTGAACCTTTGCCGCGCGCATTCATGACCCGCACCGGCAGGATCGTCACATTCGGCGCCAGCCCGGCGATGCCTTCGTTGTTGTCGAGAATCGCGGCGATGATTCCGGCGACGTGGGTGCCGTGACCGTTTTCGTCACGCGGGTCATCATCGTCATCAACGAAGTCGTACCCGTCGGTGCGCAGGCGCGCCGCCAGATCGGGATGGGTCGGGTCGACGCCGCTATCCACGACGGCGACAATGACTTCCGTGCTGCCTGTGGTTCGTTCCCAGGCGCACGTTGCGCCAACTTTGTACAGCGCCCACTGCTCGTCGAAGCGCGGATCATTCGGCGACGAGGAGGTTGCAAGCAGGGTGATCGCCAGAGTGAGCAGAAGGCGCAGCGACATCATCTTTTCTACTGCTGTTCCAGTTCCGGCAATTGCAGGCTGCGCAGGTACCACGCACCTTCCAGCAGCACCAGTTCAAAGACCGCATCGAATGGACGTTCACCCGAGACGATCGAGCCATAATCGACGGTGTAGCGCACAATGCCGGTCAACCGGACGTGCGCAATCGAACCGTTGTTATCGACCAGCGTGTAGGTTTCGTTGTCGAACCGCAGGTCGGTGATATATTCCATGTACGAGCGCAGTTCCGGGCTGATCTGCCGCTTGAGGTCGGTTGGCTCGATGTAGGAGAGCATCTGTGACACATCACGCGCTTCGGTGGCGGCGACGAAGTTCTGCACCGTCTGCACCGGTCGCGGGTCGCTCATCGGGTCAGGAGGGCGGGTGAACCACCAGAGCGCGATCCCGGCAATCGCCAGCACTGCGACGCTGGCGCCAATCATCGTCCAGCGTGACGTGCGACGCGGCGCTGGCGGCGGCGCTGGCAGCGGCGGCAGCGGACCGGTATCGACTTTTTGCTGCACGGGGGTCTGTTCCTGCGTCATAACGTCTGTGGTTCGTTGCGTCGGTGGGCAGGCAACCAGGCGCCGCGTCGTTGAAATTCGTACTCGCCAAGCGGCTCGAACCGTCCGCTCATTTCGACATACCGGCGCTGGCTGATATGAATAGTCGCCTCTTCGATGGTCAGAACGTTGTAGGCATTTCTGCCGCGTTCTCCTTCCCGAATGCGCCGCGATGTGCTGGTGCCGCTCTGGCAGACGACAAAGCCTTTCGCGTTGCCTGCGACGCCGACATACGACACATGGTGATGCCCACAGAGCAACACGTCCACGCCGCTCTGCTCGAGCATCTGCGTCACTTCAGCGACGTTGCGAACAATCGTGCGCTTCTCGTGTCCCGGCGGGTGCACGACGCCATGGTGCAGCACCGCAATCTTGCAGACATCGTCCGGGTAGCGGGCGAAGAGTTGCGCCATGATACGCTGCTGCTCATCCGACACAAACCCGCCGTCGATCGTCAGCCCATGGGCGCTGTTGCCGCCGACAACGACCAGACCGGGACGCTCGAACACCGGGTTGAGGTTGGCCGAAATATACTGCTGGTAGCGATCAAGCGGGCGGGTGAATCGTTCCACGACATGAAACAGCGGCACGTCGTGGTTGCCCGGCACAATCAGTTGCGGTTGGGGCAACTGCTGGAGGTATTGAATGATCGCTTCCCACTGCGACGCAAAATCGGCGCGCTGGACCAGGTCGCCGGAAATAATCAGCAGATCAGGGCGCAGATCGTGCGCTTCACGGGCAAGTTGATCGGCGACTCGTGGGTGAAACGTGCGCCCCGCGTGCAGATCGGAGATGTGCATCAGGACAGAACGCACCGATGATTACTCCGCAGCAGGGGCGGACTTTGCGGCGCGC
>JANWXL010000115.1 GCA_025055265.1 Roseiflexus sp. | reverse complement strand
CGGGAGTCCAGCCAGATGAATGCGCCGAGTCCGGTGGTGGTGCGCAGCGTCAAGTATTTCGATCCTGCAAAGGTGTTCGTTCATGTGTCGAAGGAATACGACACCGATGGCTCAGAACTCGGAGTCTTCATCCATCTGGGCAACTGGTCAAAGGCTAGCGATCCTCCCGTCGAAACCGGTAGCGGCACTAAAAACACATACCAGAAATCCCAGATGTTCGTAGGTTCTCGTTCGTCAGAGTGGTTCATGGTTTATGCTCCGCAACTCGAGCAGGCTTTTTATACTGGGCCACGCGATCAGGCTTTTTATTTAGCCGGCCGCAACAGCGCACCGGAAGCCGGACAATATACCACCCCGCCTGCTAATCCTTTCCCCGGCGCCAACACGCCAAAGGCTACGCGCTACCAAGGGAATGGCGCTCTCAGGGTAAGCTTCAGCGAGAGGATCACCACTGAACCCGGCAAAACGAAAACATCACCGCCAGTTATTCGTGACATTCTCCGCGAGGGAAGCGCCCACACGCTACTGCCGTGCGACAACGAGCTGCTGCCCCTCGGCGTATCGGAAGAGGCCTACCGCAACGCCGCGAATCCCGCTGCGGTCAAGGCCGCCATCGAGAGCGGGCTGGGCGAGATCGCCACGCTCATGCGCCCCGTGTTCTACCAGGACAACCGCCACACTTTCTTCGTTGAACCGAGCGTAACCGAACGCACGATCGAGGAGTGGCAGGAGTGGGTCACCAGGCCGCCGCGGGCCCAGACCCGACTGCCGTCACAATCATGGTTGAAAATCGAGGTGATCGCGGCGACCAAGAAGCCGCTACCCATACCGGATGACCGGCAGGCGTCACGCATCACGCCTTATGCCGTCATCAATCCGGCGCCCGTTCAGGATTGGCTGGTCAACCGGATGACGGTTCTGGCGTTCGACAATGTGCTGCTCGGTCCCGCTGGTCAGTCTGGTCTGGAGGTTGTGACGAGTGTGGATCAACCAGCGCCCGGCGCACACATCAACGTCAATCC
>JANWXL010000113.1 GCA_025055265.1 Roseiflexus sp. | reverse complement strand
CTGCCGGTCGATCAGGCGTACAGCATGATGCGCGGCGGTCCGCCGAAGATCGAGTCGGCGCCGGGGAATCTTCCCTGGTCGCTCGAAGCGAAGGCAGTGCTCGACGAGGCGCTGGAAAAACTGCCCTACATTCCGCGCATTTCAGCAAGCCGCCAGATGCAGATGCAGGTCGAGGCGCTGGCGCGGGAGCGCGCGCTCAAAGAAATCACGCCCGACCTGGTGCGTGAGGCGCTGGCGAACGCGGGAATGTGACGCCTAAAAATAGGCGTCGGGGCTGAACACAGTCAGTGGCGCAAGCAGGAATCCGCACCACGCCAGGGCGATCACGGGATGCTGGATGCGAGTGATCGCCCACGTGAGGGCGACGACCACAGCCAGGGCGATCCGCGCCGAATGCACCATGTATTCGCACGACGGTGCGGGGAGCGCGAGAACGAAGAGACCGTTGAGGAGCAATGCCCAGCTCACTGGAGAAGTCCGCTCTCTGTCGCGCAACACTGCAATCAACCCCCAGCACGCCGCGCCGAGTGATGGCGCAAAGATCCAGAGCGCCTGCACAATCCAGAAGTCTGGCGCCCGCATTGGGGTCGTGAGCAGGCCGGTAAAAGGAAACATGCGATTCGCTGGAGCGCCAGCCTGAAAAGCGGCTGTCAATCCGCTCTGGCCGAACAGGGCGATCAGCGTCAGTTGCCAGAGTGCGCCAGGTCCCAGGGAGAGCAGTCCAAACAGCGCCTGCCGTCTCCAGGATTGTGTGCGTATATGGGAAATGATAAAGGCAATGGAGTAGAGAATCGCTGTTTCTTTGGCAAGAACGGCGAGACCAAACAGCAGCGCTGCTGGCGCCGGGCGTTGCGGTTCATACAGCGCGATACCCCAGAGGACGAGCGCGTAGGTCAGGATTTCGGTGAGATTAAATTGCAGCGCAAAAAGGGAACCGATCCACAGTCCGAACACAACGCCGATCAAAGGTGACAGTTGATGCCGCAGCGCGATACGCGCCAGCGCATACGACCCGGCTGCCAGCGCACACAGGTTAATGCCGATAATCGCCCACGGGATGAAGGCGCCAAACGGTGCAGCCAGGAACGGCAGAAGAATACGCTGCGCGCGATAGGCCGGCAGATCGAGGTCGGCATTCAACGAAGGCAGTGATTGCGCCAGATGGTAGACAAAATAGCCATCAATCTCTGCAAAAATGAGGGGATCGAACGAATGCCGCATCAGTTTGACGTAGACGACAGTTGCGCCGATGATCCAGGTGATCGCGGCGACAGCAAAGCAAGAAAGAGTTGAGCGACGGATCAATGACGGAGGCTCTTCTTGCAGTTTCATAGACCGAGGATAATAGACAGCGCTTTTGCTATCTCCTGCATATACGCATCTTCCAGGTGTCCGAGAACCCGGATAATTCGGCACTTGTCAATGACTTGAATCTGCTCGCACAGGATGACCGAGTCCTGGCTCAGGCCACCGACTCCGGCTGGCACAAATACGTGTGAAGGCAATAGGGGCAGCGGATCTTTGTCATGAATGGAGCAATGATCGTATGACGAATTTTCATGATCGTTTCATCGCACACGCTCATATGTTCCTTCTGACAATGCGAACGATGCGCTGATAACAAATCTGCAATCCAGGCATACCAGTTTCGCAAAACGTTGATTGCTTATCATATAAGACGTTCGATCCTGATGATATGCTCCAGCAGTCCGCGGCATGCACGGTCGATCATGTCGTGGACTTCGCGGAAGCGACCGTTGTAGTAGGGGTCGGGAACATCGCGGAGTCCGAGGTCAGGCGCATAGTCGAGGAGCAGGCTGAGACGCACGAGCGAACTGCCTGCCATGCGGCGCAGCGTCTCCAGGTGGGTGCGTTCGGCGGCGACGATATAGTCGAAGCGCGTAAAATCGCTGGGATGGACGACCCGCGCGCGATGCGCGTAACGGATGCCGCGTTCGGCAAACAGCGCAGTGACCCCTGGATGCGGCGGTTCACCGATATTCCAGGCGCCGGTGCCGGCTGAGTCGGTTCTGATCCGCCCGCTCAACCCCGCCTGATCGACATAATGTCGAAAAATGCCCTCAGCCATGGGAGAACGGCAGATATTCCCCGTGCAGACAAACAGCACACCGATAACTCTGGCGTTTGCGCCGCTCACCTGCGCTCCTGGTGTATCATGGCATTGATAACGTTGCACCCTTATTGACTGAAAGTATACCATAGTTCATGGAGACCCTCACCGAACGACTGGCTGCAGTGCGCGAGCGGATCGCTGCTGCGGCGCGCCGCGTCAACCGCGATCCTGCCACGATTCGCCTGGTGGGAGTGACAAAGGCGCATCCGGCGGAAGTGATACGTGCGGCGCTGGACGCGGGATTATCCGATATTGGCGAAAACCGGGTGCAGGAGGCGGAAGCCAAAATAGCGGCGCTCGCAGCGGAACGCCACCGCCTGACCTGGCATCTGATCGGGCATCTTCAGACGAATAAGGCGAAGAAAGCCGCAATGCTCTTTGACATGGTGCATTCAGTGGACAGCCTGCGTCTGGCGCAGGTGCTCGACCGCCACGCGGCTGATGTGCATCGTGTGGCGAAGGATCGTTTACCGGTTCTCTTGCAGGTGAATGTGTCGGGTGAAGCGACGAAGTTCGGGTTCGATCTGTGCGGATGGGACGAGCAGCCTGACATCTACGAGCGTTTTTGCGCCGATGTCGAGCAGATCCTGACGCTGCCGCGCCTTGAGGTGCGCGGATTGATGACCATCGCCCCCTGGGCGCCCGACCCGGAACAGGCGCGACCGATCTTTCGCGCCGTGCGGCGCCTGCGCGACGATCTGGCGCAGCGTTTCCCCGCAATCGCCTGGCGCGAACTGTCGATGGGCATGACCGACGATTTTGAAGTCGCAATCGAGGAAGGAGCGACCATGGTGCGGATCGGACGGGCGATCTTCGGCGAACGGTAAGATTTGTCAGAAGGGTAAGAATGTGCTACCATCGCGCGTACAGTGCGAGAGCCATTGAGGGTAAGGAGGGGGACCTGTGAGCATTCTGGTCGATAAGAACACCCGTTTGCTCGTGCAGGGCATCACTGGGCGCGAGGGGGAGTTCCATACGCGCCAGATGATCGTATATGGCACGAATGTGGTGGCAGGCGTCACGCCCGGTCGTGGCGGGCAGACCGCAATTGACGGCAAGGTGCCGGTCTTCAACACGGTGGCGGAAGCCGTGAAACAGACAGGGGCGAATGTTTCGGTCATTTATGTGCCAGCAGCGTTTGCGCCGGACGCAATGCGCGAGGCGGCGGCGGCGGGCATCCCCCTGATCGTGTGCATCACTGAGGGCATTCCGGCGAACGACATGGTGGCGACGTATGCGTTCATTCGCGAGTGCGGCGCGCGCCTGATCGGTCCTAACTGTCCAGGGTTGCTCACCCCTGGTCAGGCGAAGGTGGGGATCATTCCGGGCAACATTGCCTCGCCAGGACCGGTCGGCGTCGTATCGAAGAGCGGCACGCTCACCTATGAAGCGGTTGATGCCCTGACGCGGATTGGATTGGGGCAGACGACGATTGTCGGTATTGGCGGCGACCCGATCATCGGAACGTCGTTCGTCGATGTGCTGGAGATGTTTCAGGCCGATCCCGAAACCGAGGCGATCGTTCTGATCGGCGAAATCGGCGGCGCAGCGGAGATTGACGCCGCGAAATACATTCAGGCGCACGTGACCAAGCCGGTCGTCAGTTTCATTGCCGGGCAAACGGCGCCGCCGGGCAAGCGCATGGGGCACGCTGGCGCGATCATCACCGGCGGCGAGGGCACGGCTCAGGAGAAAATTGCCGCGCTCGAAGCCGTCGGCGTGCGCGTAGCGCGGCTGCCGACCGATATTGCGCAATTGGTGAAGGAGAGCATGTAAAACACGACG
>JANWXL010000102.1 GCA_025055265.1 Roseiflexus sp. | reverse complement strand
GAGGCGCATGTTCTGATACAATTCAGAGCAGAAATGCACATGCCATCATCGATGGCTGCATGGACGGCGTTTCGCGCCTCTGCGCCTTTGTGCGAGTTCGAAGGACGTTTCGTATGGCTGTCCCGGCGCTGTTGCGACAATTTACGGTTGATGATTACGCCCGTATGCGCGAGGCGGGGATTCTGACTGAGGACGACAGGGTCGAACTGATAGAAGGGGCGATCTATCGTATGAGTCCGATCGGTCCACTTCACATGGCGATCGTCAACCGGCTAAATCGCCTCCTGTTGCCCGCAGCGGGCGACGATGCGATTGTGAGCGTGCAAAATAGTGTGCGCCTGAGCGATGACACTGAAGTGCAACCGGACATTGCCGTGCTGCGTCCTCATCCGGGCGACTACGAGGAGACGCTGCCGCGCGCGCAGGATGTGCTGTTGATCATCGAAGTCGCGGATACCTCGCTTGACTATGATCGCACCGTGAAACTCCCGCTGTACGCTCAGGCGACGATTGTCGAAGTGTGGATCATTGACGCGCGTCAGCAGGCGGTCGAGCAGTACACCCGCCCGGCAGAAGGTCAGTACACGCAGGTTCAAACATACCGGAGCGGCAGCATCCTGCGTGCGGAAACGCTGCCGCAGATCGAAATCGCTGTCGATCGCCTGTTTCCCTCTCGTCCTTGATGCGGTTGAGAGCACGCGGATCGCCGAGGATCGAGACGGATGCGCATAGGTTGGTTTGTCTGCCTCCTGACATGCCTGTGCTGCAGGGTCGCACGTCTTCTGAGCTGCAGGCTAAAGCCCTTGCTCAGGACGTGGAAGCCCCAGAGGGGCTTGCACAATCTCCAGCCAGGGGTATGAACATTAAGAAATCAATCCGGTGAAGCCTGCGAAGGCAGGCTTCGCAACCGTAGCCTGCGGCTTATGGAGTTTGAGAGAATAATCCGGTATCGCTCACTTAAGCCCGCGCAGGCGGGCTTCGCAACCGTAGCCCGCGACTTCAGGCGCCGGGCGGGTGGGCGGAGAGCGGAATATGTATTCAAAGTCCATATATGCCTGTGCCGCCAGGTCGCGCGCTCTGAGCTGATGGCTAATGAGCATTAAGCATTAAATCCGGCATACCGCGCCGCTCGCGCCCTGAGCTTGTCGAAGGGTCGAAGGGGGCGTGCCGCTGGTGGTATACCCAAATATAATCTTCATAAGCCCTCGCTCAGGACGTGGAAGCCCCGGAGGGGCTTTCATGACCTCAGCAAGGGCTTCAGCCCGCAGCGACCATTCAAATCCGTGTCCATCCGCCGCATCCGTGTGGATCCGTGTGCTATTCACGCACGTCGCGCCCGGATCGCTCCACCGGCGCCGTTGTCACCCATCTGCCATCGCGCGAGGGCGTCGCCACTCCCGACGCGGGCAACACCAGCCGGACGATGTGTTCGCGCCCGTCGTCGTGCAGCGGGATGCGCATATCGCTCACAGGTTCGCCGTCAATCGTCAGCGCATAGCCGTCGCCGCTGCTCCGCTCGACGATGATGCGGTAATCGCTCGAACCGCAGCGGTACCGCGCTTCATACCCTGACCACTCAGGGGGCAGGCAGGGCGTCAGGGTCAGGTGATCGCCGTGACGCTGGATGCCCAGGATGCGCTCAATGCCAAGCCGGTAGAACCACGCTGCCGAACCAGTGTACCACGTCCAGCCGCCGCGCCCCCGATGCTGCGGCGCGGCGTAGATGTCGGCAGCAATGACATAGGGTTCAACCGCATACACGCGCCCATTCTGCTGCGCGTGGCGCAGCGGGTTGAGCAGGCGCAGCAGTTCACCGGCGCGCGCGTGGTCGCCGAGCAGCGTCCATGCCCAGACAACCCAGATCGCGGCGTGGGTGTACTGCCCGCCGTTTTCGCGCACGCCAGGGACGTACCCCTTGATGTAGCCGGGGTTGCGCGGCGTCTGATCGAAGGGCGGAGTGAACAGTTTGATGATGCCGGTTTCGCGGTCAACCAGATGCGCATCGACCGCCTCCATCGCCCGTCGCGCGCGCGCCGGATCGGCGGTTCCGGCAATGACCGCCCACGACTGGCTCAACGAATCGATACGACACTCTTCGTCGCTTGATGAGCCAAGCGGCGTGCCGTCATCGTAGAAGGCGCGCAGATACCACTCACCGTCCCAGGCGTGGCGATCCAGCGCTTCACTGAGTTGGCGCGCCTCGGCGCGGTAGCGCGCCGCGCGCCCGACATCGCGCCGCTGTTCGGCAATCGGCGCAAAGCGGTTCAGGATCACGATCAGGAACCAGGCGACCCAGACGCTCTCGCCGCGCCCCTCGTGTCCGACCAGATTCATACCGTCGTTCCAGTCGCCCGACCCCATGAGCGGCAATCCGTGCGCTCCCATACGCATCAGCGCCCGATCAATCGCGCGCGTGCAGTGGTCGTAGATGCTGCCGTACTCATTCGCCGGTTCGGGCAGATCGTAGTATTCGGCTTCGTTCTCTGCCAGCGGTCGCCCTTTGATGTAGGGCGCCACTGCGTCGAGCAGCGCATAGTCGCCGGTTGTGTCAACATACTGACACACCACAAACGGCAGCCACAGGTAGTCGTCGGAGAACGCGGTGCGGATGCCGCGCCCCAGCGGCGGATGCCACCAGTGCTGCACGTCGCCCTCGACGAACTGCCGCGCCGCAGCGCGCAGGATATGTTCGCGCGCAATTGACGGCTCGATCATCATCAGCGCCATCACATCCTGCAACTGGTCGCGGAAGCCATACGCCCCGCCCGACTGGTAGAACGCCGAACGTCCCCAGATGCGGCAGGCGAGGGTCTGGTAGATCAGCCAGCCGTTGAGCAGCACATCGAGCGTCGGGTCAGGGGTGCGCACCTGGAGTCGGCTGACCAGGTCGCGCCAGCGAGCGACGGTTTCCGCGATTGCGCCCGCAGCAGCGGCAGGGTCGCGGTAGCGGGCGATCAGGCGAAGCGCCTCCTCCTCGTTCGCGCCCTGCCCCAGGAGGAAGACGACATCGCGCTCCTCGCCTGGACCGAGAGTCAGATGCGTTGAAACGACGCCGCACGGATCGAACCCCGCGCCAATGTGATGATCGAAGGCGCCGTCGTGGTCGCCAGCCAGCGCAATTGGTCGCGCCAGGTCACCGTTACGCCCGATGAACGCCGCCCGATCGCCGCAGAAGAGCGCCTCCGGCTCGCTGCACGCCAGGAAGGCGACGCGCCCGGCGAAATCGTGGCTATAGGTGTTGCGCGCCAGCAGCGCACTCAGTTCCGGCATCGTCGAGGTTACGATGAACAGCGCCGTCTGTTCGCGCAGCACGCCCAGCACCCACTCGACATACATTGTTGCGCTCAGGCGGCGCTCGCGGTCAGACCGATTGCGCAGGCGCAGCCGGACAATCTTCACCGGATCGTCGGGCGCAACGCTGAGGGTCGTTTCGCTCTCAATGCCGTCGTACCGTTGCAGGAAGCGAGTGTATCCCATCCCGTGGCAGACGCGCATACGACCGGCGCCGCAGGGACGCGGCAGCGGCGACCAGAGCGCGCCGCTGGTTTCGTCGCGCAGGTAGAGCGCTTCGCCCGGCGGGTCGCTGACCGGGTCGTTCGACCAGGGGGTCAGGCGGTTTTCGCGGCTGTTCTCCGCCCACGTGTAGCCGCCGCCGCTCTCCGAGACAATGAACCCAGCATTTGGATTGGCGACGACGTTCACCCACGGCAGCGGCGTCGGGTTGCCGGGCGTCACCTCGATCACATATTCGCGCCCATCGAATGTGAACCCGCCGTACTCCGTCGCCAGCGTCAAGCCTTCTGGCGGCAACGGTTCGCCATCGAGCGGCAGTATGGCGGGTTGTGGCGGCGGCGGCGCTTTGTCGGGCAGGCGACGGCGCAGGTGGTACGCCAGGTCGCCGCGTCGGCTGTAGAGCGTGATGCGGCTGACCGTCTCGAACAGCACCTGATCGGCTTCAGGCATCACTCCGGTGCGCAGCACGAACAAGCCGCCGCGCTGGTTCAGCCAGCGGCTCGACCGGCTGCTGCGCACCAGCGCCATAACCTGCTCATACCGCTCCTGCCGGTAGTCGGCGCCGTCTTCGACGAGCAGCACGAGTTCGATCAGCGTCCCTTTCAGTCGCCAGTACTCGTGCGCCTGGATCAGGGTGCGCGCCAGCGAGGTGTCGGACGTCGGAGCGATGTGTCCCACCACGATTGGATAGTCGCCTGAGACGCCATACGCCCATAGCCCTGGCTGCCCCTTAGTGTTGCGCGCCAGCGTCTCGGCAGCCGTGCGGCGCGCCGGGTCGGGCAGGAGCGCCAGCGACGCCAGTCGCTGGAACTGATGCGCCTGGTCGGCATTGATGCCGAGATGCATCAGTTCGACCTGCGCCTGGGTGCGCGCCATGTCGAACGCGCGCATAGCAATCGCGGCATCGCGGTAGTGCGCTGCCAGACGAAGGGCATCCTCGCGTGTCGCCGCGACTGCCAGGGTCAGAATCACCTGCGCCTGTCCGCCAGGCACGATCCGCACCCGACGGCGCTGGCTGAAGATCGGATCGAGCACCGCGCCGACGCTGCCGTTCAGGGGCCGGTCGAGCGCCTGCGGGTGCGATGGATCGCGCCCGCGCCCGATGAACGTCAGACGGCTGGTTTCATACTCCGCCTCTCCCAGAGCGCGTCCGCGCACGCCAATCGCCTGCGCAGCCCACAGACGCTCATCGGTTGGCGCGCGCGGTCGGCGCGTCGCCAGCAGCGCCTCGCTCTGCGGGTCAAACGACGTCTCAACGAAGAGATTCGAGAAGACCGGATGGGCTGCATCGGCGGCATCGGGCGCCAGCACGATCTCGGCATAGGTCGTAATCTCTAGTTCGCGCGGCTGCGCCGTCAGGTTGACCAGCGTCAGCACGCGCACCTCGACGTTGTCTTCGGGCGATACCGCGATCTCCAGGCGCGTATCGACACCCGCGTACTGCTGGCGAAACTCGACCCGCCCTGCGCCGTAGGTGACCCGGTAATCGTCGCCGAGGGTGCGCAACGGCTGGTACGTCGGCGACCACGTAGCGCCGCTGCGAATGTCGCGCACATAGATGAAACTGCCGGATGCATCGCGCGTCGGGTCAGGGCGCCAGCGCGTGACAGCGATTGACGTCGTGCGTTCGGGGAGCGTGTACCGGCATCCGCCGCCGCCAGCGTTCGTCACGATTGAGGTCAGCACGCCGTTCGAGAGCATGTATGTGTACGGAACTGCGGTATGCGGCGTCGTGAAGTGGCGTTCCAGAACGACGTCGGGCGTGACCGCGATTTCGCTGACGGCGCTCTCCTGCGGCAGCGGCAGCGGTCGGTCGGCAGGAATCTTCTCCTGCAAGAGCAACTCGGTCGCCTGCACGACTGGCTCGGCATGGAAGCGGCGCTGCATAATGTTGTCGTTCAGCGCATTGTCGATTGCCAGCAGCCCCATGCCCTGATGGTGGACCATGTAGGTCTGCACGACGGCGCTCTTCACGCCAGGCGGCAGGCGCGCAGGCGTAAAGTCAATCGCCTCGTAAAAGCCATAGTTCCCGAACGCGCCATACTCCATCAGGATGCGGAGATTGGCGACCGCCTCGGCTGGCGCGACCTGCAACGCCAGGAGCGTGGCGTATGGCGCGACTACCAGATCATTCGCCAGACCGCTCTGCAATCCGAGACCCGGCACGCCGAACGCGCGATACTGATAATTCATCTGCGAGTCGCGCAGGTTGAACGCCGACTCAGAAATGCCCCACGGAATGCCGCGTTCGGCGGCATAAGCAATCTGGCGCTCGACTGCGCCGCGGTACGTGGCGTCGAGCAGCGTTTCGGGATAGTTGCGCATCACCAGGAGGGGCATCAGGTACTCGAACATTGTGCCGCTCCAGGCGAGCAGAGTCGGCGTTGCCACGGCGGGCGAAATCTTGCGCCCGATGTAGAACCAGTGTTCCTGAGGCACTTCGCCGAGCGCGATAGCGATGAAACTTGCCAGGCGGGCTTCGGAGGCGAGGAGGTCGTAGTATGAATTGTCGCGCCGTCCTTCGCTGACGTTGTAGCCAATGGCGAACAGGCGGCGGCGCTCATCGTAGAGGAAGCGGAAATCCATCTCCGCGATCAGATCGATGCACATATCCGACAGCCGCCCGACAGCAGCGCGAAACTGCGGATCCTCTGGCGCTGCTGGCGTTCCGTCGTGGGGCAGATCGTCGAGGAGGCGGTGCGCCTGACGCGCCAGCGCCTCAGCCCATTCTGCCACACGCGGCTCGCGCGCCAGAATGATCGCCAGGTCGGCTGCCTGGAACAGACGGGCACGATACCCCTCCGCCGTATCTGGCGTCGCATCGAGCGCCTGGAGCAGCGCCACGAGCGAGGTGCGTCCTCTGGCGTCGGATGGCAGGCGTTCCTGAATGATCTCAAGAATGTCGCGCAACCCCTCGATGATCCAGGGTCCGCAGGGCGGACGTTCTACTAGCGTGAGCAACCCCTGGCGCAGCGTGAGTAAGTGCCCGGCAAGGTTGCCGCTATCGACGGTCGAGACATAGAGCGGCGGCAGCGGGTGAAGCGTGCGGGTGTCGTACCAGTTGTAGAGATGCCCGCGGAAGCGCTCCATGCGCTGGATCGTCTCGAATACGCGCTCGATGCGCTCGACCAGGCTGCGCATACCCAGGTATCCAAAGTCGACCGCTGCCAGATCGGAGAGCAATTGCAAACCGATATTGGTCGGCGATGTGCGCTCCGCCGCTACCGGTCGCGGCGTTTCCTGGAAATTGTCCGGCGCCAGGAAGTTCTGTTCAGGAACGACAAAACGATCGAAGTATGCCCAGGTCGCGCGCGCCACGCGCCGCAGCATCCGGCGATCCTCGTCAGACAGCGGCTCGACGTGACGGGGAACGTATTCCTGATCAAGCCAGCGAGCAAAGAAGGGTGCTGAAACCCACGAAAGCGCGACTGGCAGAGCAGGGAGCCAGGAGTCACTCAGGCGCCCGGCGCGCGCCGCAGCCAGCGTCAGGAACGCAACTGCCGAGGGACCCATGCGCCTGATCAGGTAGTCGAACGAATTGGTGAGGCGGCGCTGCGCCTGGGCAGCGGTTTCCCATTCGAGCATCCGCCGATGGGTCACTCCCATGCGCCAGAGGGTGCGCACGATTGCGTCAAGATTCAGCCACGCCTGATCGGGAAGCATCGCAACATTCAGCAGCAATTGCAGCGCGGGCCAGCGCAGGTTTCCGACGGCGTCAATCAGGCTGAGATGGAGATAGCGCCAGTTTGCTGGCGCGAGACGCATGCTCAGGATTGCGAAAGTCAACGGCGCGAGATAATGCCCGAGCGCCAGGAGCGTCCAGACCGCCGGACGACCGGGGAGCGCAAACCAGCCTGCAATAAGCAACGCCAGCGTCGCCGGCGGCGTCAGGCTGCGCCGCAGGTTGTCGGCAATCTTGAACCGGCTGATCAGCGGCAGCACATTCGGCGCGTACCCGCCGGATGCGCGCGGCACGCGCGGCAGCAGCCACCCGGCGATCTGCCAGTCGCCGCGCACCCAGCGATGCTGGCGCGCCGAATAAGCGGCATAGGTCGTCGGGTAACTGTCGAGCAGTTCGACATCGGAGAGCAGCGCCGCGCGCGCATAGCATCCTTCGATCAGGTCGTGGCTGAGAAGCGTGTTGTCCGGGAAGCGGTCGTGCAGCGCCTCGCGCATTGCTGCCGGATCGTAAATCCCTTTCCCGGCGAAGATCCCCTCACCGAACAGATCCATGTAGACGTCGGAGACCGCAGTAGTGTACGGATCAACACCGACATTCCCTGAAGAGATGCGCGCGAAGCGGCTGCGCAGGGCGCTCGGCAGATCGATGCCGACACGCGGTTGGAGGATGCCGTACCCCTTCACCACGCGCCGCGTTTGCGGGTCGATCACCGCCTGGTTGAGCGGGTGCGCCAGCGTGCCGACCAGCGCGCGCGCTGCATCGCGCGGCAACTGTGTATCGGCGTCGAGTGTGATCACATAGCGCACCTGCGGCAGAATGCTGAGATCGCCGATGAACGTCTCGTAGGTTGTATCTTTCGCGCCAGCGAGCAAACGATTGAATTCTTCGAGCTTCCCGCGTTTGCGTTCCCACCCCATCCAGCACCCCTGGCGCTCATTCCAGACGCGGCGACGGTGGATCAGGAAAAAGCGGTCGCTGCCATAGCGCTCGTTGAGCGCCTTGATGCGCTCGACCGCCAGCGAGAGCAACGCCTCATCTTCAGGCATGTGCGGCTGCGGCGCATCGGCGAAGTCGGTCAGCAGCGCAAAGTGCAGATGCGGGTCCTGATTGGCGAGCGCCAGCACCTCCAACGACTCGATCTGCGTGCGGATGCTATCCGGTGTCAGCAGCAGCGTTGGCACCACCACCATTGTGCGCAATTCGCGGGGGATGCCATTGCGGAAATCAAGGCGCGGCAGGACGCGTGGCGGGATCAGGCGAGTCACGGCGCGGTCAACCAGTTCTTTTGCCAGCGCAAACGCGGGTAGAATCGTCGTGAGCGACAGTGTGGCCGTCAGGATCGGTGGCACATCAGACTGCGTCCGCACTCCCCCGGATCGCGCGAAGCGCCAGCCCGCCACTGTGATCGCAACCGTTCCTGCGGCGATCGCCCCCAGATAGACCGCTTCGGGATGGCGCAGCACCGCGCGGCGCACCACCTCGTCGGGGGTCAGGCGGCACCCCAGCGCCGCCTCGAACGCGGTGCGCCCTTCGTCCACCAGATAGTAGCCAATGTGCGTTTCGCGCAGGGGACGGCCCTCTTCCTGCGCCCGCGCCGCGATGCGCACCAGACGCCGTGCGATTGCGTCTTCGCTCAGGCCGCTGCGCCGCGACATGCGTTCCAGTTCGTGGCGGTAACGGTCGCGCGTGGTGAAGGTGCTCCGTCCATATGCGCCTGCCGGGTCCTGCCGCAGCACCTGCTCGACCAGACTGACGCGCTCGAACCAATCGGGCCAGTCCACCGCGTCCATCGTCCGCATGCTCGTAATCGTATTGGCGACCGACACCTGATTGGCGGACTGACGGCGCTGTTCGGCCAGAATAATTTCTTCGGCGGTGTTGTACGGAATCGAGGGTTGCTGTTCGAGCCAGACCATCAGCCGGGCAATGTCGAATTCCCCCTCCTGGCTGCGCAGCCGCTGGATCAACTCGACCGCGAGCGGCAGCGGCAGTTGTGGATAGGCGCGCGCAAGCTGGCGGAAAGCCGTATTTCCTTCAAACGACCCGACATCTTTTTGCGCCAGAATGCGCTCCGCCCATGTCGCGCCTTCGAGACGGAGGCGGCGCTCGTCGATCATGAGGCGCGCCAGGCGTCCCAGGTTCTGGATCAGGCTGACGCGCAGCATGATCGGGATCGCCCAGATTTCGCCGATCGACAGCGGTGCAACGGCCTCATACGCCAGCACAAATCGCGTCAGTTGTTCGAGGTCAATGCGCCCGTCTGTATGCTCGACGAGTTCGAGCGCCATAGCATAGACGCGCGGCTTGCCATCGTGGGGTCCGCCTTTCAGTTTCGGAAGTTCGTGATAATAGCCGCCTGGCAGGTCCTGCCGGATCTCGCGGATCTGCCCGACAATCACGTGATAGTTATCGACCAGCCAGGCAGCCGCCGGAGTGAGCGGCTGGCGTTGCGCCGCGTCTGCTGCGAGCGTCTGATACGCCAGTTGCAGGAAGCGATGATTGCGATCCACCGACGCCAGCAGCGCCCCCGCCTTTCCGGGCCGCATCACGACAGTATGTTCAGCGGCGAGGGTGCGCGCACGCTCTTCGAGTTGTTCCGTTGTGAGAATCACCCCGCGGATCGGACGATCCGACAGCGGAGGGCGCTGACGCAACAGTGGAAGCGCCTGTTGCACAGTGGTCGCAAACGATGCAAATCGACGAACAAGATCACTGGCAAACGTGGCAGGGTTCATAGACGTACTCCGGCAACAATGCTCAGTCGCGCCCTGATGAGGGCGCGCGAACGCAAACGTGGAAACGGGAAGAACGTCCAGGAAACTGACGCATCAGGTGTGAGTGCAGCATTGTTGCGCACGCCATTGGGCGCCAGTTGTCGGCCGGCAGCGACGGCTACCGCTTGACGAGCGGCGTGCTGCGCCGCTGCAGAATCATGCGCGCTTCGTTGGGAGGCAGCGTGCGTGTTGCACCCTCAGCCGGACCGAGATCGACGATCTGGACATGGAAGATATGGCTGGGGTTGGCTAACTCAGCGTTGTAGGCGAGTTCGTCGCGCAGCACTTTGGTGATGACGTCACTGCTCAAGCCCTCGGTGCGTGCGCGGTTAATCAGCGCGCTGATCTGCTCGGCGAAATCGCGCACACTGAATGGCTTGCGCGTCTCCAGGGCGTCAGGCTGCTCAAAGTAGTGGAAGCACACCGGGCAACTGATTTTGACGCCGGTTGCCATAGTCGTTGGGCGCCACTCTGCGCCACAGTTGGGGCACCGCAGCACCTCATATTCAGTCTGAGTCATCGTCCCCTCCTTTACTGGATTTGCGAACCGCGCCTGTCCCGCGCCAGCGACGAATGTCACTGACGAGCCTTCGCCACCCAAACAAGCGAGCGTGAAGTCACAGAAACGCGGCGAGGAACGATACCGACGTTGGGATCGTGGTTTGGGTCACAATCGGTAGTATAGCACAGAATAGCGGGCAGGTCTACGGGTGGAGTTGCGCAAATGTGAAAAGTTTTTGTGCTGACGGCATGTGAATCTGTCAGAGAACCACGATGTGCAGCGGAAATACCTCTATCCATTATGCTACAATAGTGGCGCATGAAATTGCCTGAATACGAAAGCGCGATCGTTCCTGATCGGAAAGTAACGGCCTATCTGCTTTCGCTGACCCACCGTGATGGACGCAGCAAAGCCGCCTTTTTTATGCGCTACGGATTCACATCCGACGATTGGCACGCCCTGAGCGTGGCACTGAAACGCCACGCGGCTGATCACGAGATGGAACTCCCAATGATTGAAGAACTGGCAAATGTGGCGCTGACCGTGGATCTTCCAGAGCATGGACTTCAGGCAGGGGATATTGGCGCCGTGGTTATGGTTCATCAGGAGGGAAAGGGCTATACCGTCGAGTTTTTGACCCTTGGCGGCAAGACCATTGCAGTGGTTACGGTGACCGCCGGGCAGATCCGTGCGCTCCGCGCTAACGAAATCGCCCACGCGCGCGAGTTGACCGTAGTGTGAGATCGGAGCGGGGTATATACATGAGCATTGTTGTCACTTTTACATCTAGTGCTCTGCGCGGGCCTTGCGGGCCAACAGGCGGGCGCGGATGCCAGTAGGATCGAACCGTGCTTCATGGGCGGCCTGCACTGCATTGGCGGCGATAGTGCGCGCTGTCACGCAGGCGTCAACAGCTTCGCGGCGCCAGAGATAGTAAGCGAGTACAGCTTGTAGCATGTTTGCGCAGCAGACCCGCTACCGTATCACGAGCGGCAGGTATACCCTCGATCCGCCATACATCTCGATATGCGCCTGGAGCACGCCGGGATCGCGGTAGAAGTAGCGCCAGATAAAACCATTCTCGCTATTGACCAGACCCAGAAATAGCCACATTTGAGCCAATACACTGTAGCGGTCGCTGCACCGACCATACTCTGCGTCGCCAGGACGCGCCATCACTGACTCGCGAAAGCCGCGGTTCGGCTCATATGCGCAGGAGAACGTGTCCTTGAGCTTTTGCAGATTATTCAGGGCATCTGCCGCCAGCGGCGTGATCAGCGCCAGCCCGGCTGCGTGAGGCGTAACCACGCCTGGCCGACGTTCAGGCGAATCTGGGCTGGCGACCGGCGGCGCTCCCTGTTGCACGTAGCCGCCTGTTCCAATGTCGAAGCAGTCAGACAACCCCCAGACTGCGTAGCCCTGGTTGCGCGCATAGGCGATCTGCGCCCGCGTGGCGGGAAGGAGCGTATCCCGGCCATATCCAGTGCCTGTTTCCCGAATGAAGAGCGCTGGCGCCGCATAAGTGAAGTAGGAGCCGTCCCATGCTACGCGCGCCACCGTGATCCCGCCATAGCTGCCGGATGGCCCCTGGAGCGCTTCCAGGCTCAACCGGAATTCATCAGGACTCATTTGCCCCAGGGCGCGGGCGACAAAATTGATAATACGGTTTTCATTCGAGTAAAAGTCCGCCTCCGTGCCGCCCATCGAGTTTTCCACCGCTCCCCAGAAGAAGCGACGCGTCGTTGAGTTGTACCAGAGGGTGAAATCCATATCAGCCAGGATCGCATCAGCCTTTTGCGCCAGGGATGGTCGTCTGTGCGCTTCGGCGTACTCGCGGATGGTGATGAGCGCCGCAGCCAGCCAGGCGTTGTCCACCGAAGGAACCAGGTGATTATCGTCTACATTCGCCCCTACCACGGGCGGGTTCCAGCCAATCCAGTACCACTGATAAAAGACGCGGTTTCGGTACGCATTGGGACCGTGAGGCTGGTAGGCTTGTGCGCCGGTCTGCCACTTGCGCAGCTGGTCCAGAACTGCGCCTACCCTGGCTTCGGTCTCGCTCCAGGAAGGACTCCATGGACGCTTCAGGTCATAGGCGGCAATCCAGGAAAGCGCATACAGACCGATCTCGGCGGGATTGGCATAGTCGCCGCCGGAAAGGGTAGGCGACCACCAGCTGTAGGGCAGGTGATTAACGGTAGTTTGAGGGGAGCGAAGGTAGGTCCATGTATCACGGGCCAGGTCATCACGGAAGTTGGAGGCAGCAACGCCTGCAGTTGAGGTTGGAACCGTTCCCATGGTCGCAGTGCAACTCAACAGGAGCGCTCCGATCAGCATCAGAACGCCTTTGAAGGTGTTCATCACTTCCCTCCTCTCGCACAGACATCGTGCGAGGAAGATTGCCGGTCTCTAACGAAAGAAGCCAGCGAGGAACTCGCCAGGCGTTCTCAGGTCCGAAATCTTATGGGATGCCCACGATCGGACCAATCCAAATCGTTCCTGTGCCTGGCGTATCACCGGCTTTGTTGGAAATCGCAATATCGATCTTCCAGACCTCGCCTGGATTCAGCACTTCGCCCGGCAGACAACCGGTCTCTTTCCAGCACACGAATAAACTGTAGGGCGCCTCCACGGATCGCCAGCCATTTGTGGCTGTTGCGTGGTTCCACATGACGCCGAAGACGGCGCTCCTGCCATCATTGTCGGGTTTGCGGATCAACTTGAGTTCAATCGTATTCGGAGCGCCGCTTCCTTTGAATGAAAACCCGATAGCTCTGGCATCCGTCAGGGCTGCTGGACTGATTTCTCGATGAATGGCGACCCAACCATCGTTGTTCACAGCGTAATCAAGTTTGAGCACGTGGGTTGTTCTTTCACTTTCTCCGTAAACAAAGAGCGACGAACGTCCATCGGTGGCGATGTTCCACAGAGAAGCGCCGCTCATGTCATCGATGACGAATGGTTCAGGTGCGGGGGCAATCAGCCAGGTTCCAACCCACGTGAAATACAGTGCGGTGCCAACGTAGAGCACGACCAGGGAGCTCCTTCTCTGCCACGACTTCCCGGCTTTGGAAGCGAACCAGGCAGTCCCCGCGAGGAAAACGGCATAAGTGGCGAATGAGGCAATGCGAAGCGCTGCGGGATCATGCACCAACTCTCTCGCCTCGAGAACAAACGTCAGCAGGGTTGTCAAGAAACCCAGGATCGTGCTGAGTATCGCCGGCCATTGAAGCAGGTGATCTCTGGATGGATTATCGCTCCCTGCCATCTGATTCACTCCTGGTTGCCGAATGTCAACTCGCTAGAATGGCCTGGCGCCCAGAGGGTGCGGTTCGGATTGTTTCCCTGATTAACGAGCGTGTAGACCGTTGATGGGATAAATGGAGTTGAAGCTGCAAAGGAAAGCCAACGAGCCAGGGCGTTGATCGAATAAACTTCTGGCTTCAGTATACAGATGCGCACTTAACGTAGAAGAGCAGACATGTACACTTCGGTGGATGTTTCTCTACCGAGGGTGAATACTACAACCGGAGATTAAGCGTCAGTCCCGCACCAATTGCCGTTTCCGATGCGATCAGCAGATATGGTGGCGAGACGTCTGCCAGGAGCGCAGGAATGCCAGGATTGCGCATTCAAGCATTGCCCATGGGGCAAAGCCGCTCGCCAGCGGCGATATCGGCGCAGGGCATTGTTTTCAGTTGGATGCCGTGCTCATCGATCACCCTCAGCAGCGTGGCATCTGTCGTCCTCCTGAAGCATCATCCAGATCTCGCGCGCCAGCGGATCGCTGCCGGTGCGATGGGGGTTTTCGCGGTCCAGATGCCAGCGACGCGGGTTGTCAGTGATGTAATGCCGGATGGCATTCAGAGCGCGTTCGTGGCGGATGATGTGTTCGTAATAATTGCGTTGCCAGATCGGTGCGCCGGGGGTGCTGCACAATTTGTTGATTCGTTTGGTGACAGCGGATTTGAACGATCGGAGGATGGTAGGAATGGATCCGGGAACAGGTTTGCCGAATTGTTCCATGGTATGAATTTCGGGGATATGGTCGGCGCATGCGAGGATTTCGGGCGTATGGTCGGCGCATGCGGGGATTTCGGGGATATGGTCGGCGCATGCGGGGATTTCGGGGATATGGTCGGCGCGTGTGGGGATTTCGGGGATATGGTCGGCGCGTGTGGGGATGTCGGGCGTATGGTCGGCGCGTGTGGGGATGTCGGGGATATGGTCGGCGCGTGTGGGGATTTCGGGGATATGGTCGGCGCGTGTGGGGATGTCGGGCGTAGGGGCACGGCGCCGCCGTGCCCCTACCATGTGATCCCCCACAATCCAAATGATGCCATGGATGTGATTTGGCATCACCACAAATTCATCATCCCGCAATTGAACATATGGCCGGATTTGGGCGGTTTTGAACCATTCGTCACGTACAATGTCGCCCCATGCGTTCAATCGCATGTCGCCATCCACCACCTCGCCAAACACATGCGTTCGGCAGTGGGTGACGATGGTGACGAAATATGCGCCCGGTTGGGTGTAATCGTACCCCGGCAATCGGATGGATCGGCGGTGGTGTCGGGCAGGGTCGTAGGATGGCATGCCGCGTCCTCCGTAGGTTGGGAAAGGTCAAGTTAGCTTTGGGGCGCAACCGGTCGGGGCACGACGTCGCCGCGCCCCGCCAAAACCTTCGCACATGACATATACCGGCGAGCGCCTCAATAAGGTGCTCGGTCGATATGTTTTCAGACCCTCCCTACCCCGCCGTAAATGTGTACGCTCCTGATGCCAGTCGGTAAACCGCCGTCGCTTCGTTGCGCTGCACAAGGGTCACACCCTCCGCTTCTTCCGCTGGAATACCGCTTTCCTGTACAGGCGTTCCTTCCGTTGCCGGAACATATGCCGTCGCCGTCGTGTTCGGCGGCACGACGATCTCCCAGGTGAAACGGTTGTCGTCGATGCGCCAGGCGCTCATAGCGCGCCCGTACATCGTTTCGAGCACGGCGCGCGCCGCAGTCAGCCCGCCCCCCGGTCGCGGGCGCAGGATCAGATGGCGGTACCCCGGTTGTTCCGGGTCCACATCAATGCCAGCTACGGTGGAATACAGCCATTCGCCGATGGCGCCGTAGGCGTAGTGGTTGAATGAGTTCATACCAGGGTCCTGGAACCCCTTGTCATGCGTCCAGCCGTCCCAGCGTTCCCAGATCGTCGTGGCGCCCTGCGTCACCGGATAGAGCCACGAGGGCCACGTTCGCTGAAACAGCAGCGCATAAGCGAGATCGAGGCATCCGGCGGCGGTCAACACATGGGGCAGGTACGGCGTTCCGACAAAACCAGTGGATAGATGAGTATCGCGCGCCAGGATGTCGCGCGCCAGTGCATCCGCTGCTGCCGGGCGCAACTCTGGCGGCAGCAGGTCGAAGTGCAGCGCAAGGACGTATCCGGTCTGCGTTTCGCCAGCCACGCGCCCCGCACCGGTAACGTAGCGTTTGATGAATGCCTGCCGCACCCGCTCGAACAGCCGACGATAACGGACAGCATCGCGTTGATGTCCGAGGATCGCTGCAATGCGGCTCATCAGTCGGGCGCAGTAGGCGAAGAATGCTGTGCCGATCAGGTCTTTCGCTGTGCCGCCGTCAACTTTGCCGCTCCCATCGAGCGCCAGCCAGTCGCCAAAGCCGCGAAAGCCGGGATAATCCTCGTAGCAGCGGATGAAGCCACGGCTGCTCCGCTCAAGGTATTCGATGAACCGTTGCATCGAGGGGTAGTGCGTTTCAAGCAGGCGTGCGTCACCATAACACAGGTAGATCGTCCAGGGACAGATAATCCCCGCATCAGCCCACGCCGGTCCGCCATCGGTCAATCCGCTGATGCCCGCCAGCGGTGCCACCGGCGGGTATGCTCCTTCGGGACTCTGTGCGTCTTCGAGGTCCTGGGTCCATTTCGTGAAGAATGGCGCAACGTTCATATTGAACGCTGCAGTGCGGATAAACACCTGCGCATCGCCAGTCCATCCCAGGCGCTCATCGCGCTGCGGGCAGTCGGTCGGAACTTCGAGGAAGTTGCCCTTCTGTCCCCATACGATATTGTGCTGTAACTGATTGATCAGCGGGTCGGAACAACTGAACTCGCCAGTCGGCGGGACGGCGGAATGGACGACGATGCCGGTCACGGCGTCGATGTCAGGAACGCCGGGATAGCCGGAGAGTTCAACATACCGGAAGCCGTGGAAGGTGAATCGCGGTTCCCAGATTTCTTCCCCCTCGCCGCGCAGGGTATAGTGGTCGGTTGCGCGCGCGCTGCGCAGATTGGCGGTGTAGATTGTACCGTCAGGGTTGAGAACTTCGGCGTGGCGGATCGTGACGGTTGCGCCTGCCGGACCCCGCACGCGCAGTCGGACCCAGCCGACCATGTTCTGCCCCAGATCAAAGACCCAGCGCGTCGCCTGGTGCGAACGGAAGGCGGTCGGCGGCCCGACCGGGCGCAACTCCTCATGTCGCTGAACGGCGGGACCGCGCATAGCGACCAGGGCGATGTCGGGTGTAGCGAAGAGTTCCGCTGCCTGCCAGGAGGAGTCATCAAAACCGGGCATGTTCCAGCCGGGCATCTCAAGTCTGGCGTCGTAACTCTCGCCGTGCAGGATGTCGCTCTCCAGAATGGGACCGAAGGCGTAACGCCAGGAGCGATTACTGACGATCGTCTGCGTGCTGCCGTCGGCGTGGGTTATTATCAGTTGCGCCAGCAGTTTCGGACGGTCGCCGTAGTTCTGGCGGCCCGCCCATGCCACGTGACCGCAGTACCAGCCGTCTCCCAGAATGACGCCGATCACATTTTCGCCTTCACGCAGAAGATCGGTGACATCATAGACCTGGTACTGCACCCGTCGGTGGTAGTCGGTCCAGCCTGGCGTGAAGAAATCCTGCCCGACGCGCTGCCCGTTGATCGTGCACTCGTAGAGTCCCAGCGCCGTGATGTACAGCCGCGCCTGCGCCACCGGCGCATCGAGCGTGAACGAGCGGCGCAGGAACGGCGCCGGGATCGTCGTCCAGCGTCCGCCGACAAGTGACGCGCCGATCCACGACGCCGACCAGTCTGACCGACGGAGCAGCCCCATCTCCCACCAGGCGACCGGGCTAACGGCGACGTTGCCGTGTTCGTCCCACACCTGAGCACGCCAGAAGACGCGCTGACGCGAGCGAAGGCGGCTGCCTTCGTAGACCACGTGGATTGACTGATCCGACTCAACGCGACCACTATCCCAGAGCAGATTCTGCTCTGCTACAACGTCGTCGGCGGAAGGCGCCGCCACAATGCGGTACGCCGTCTGCCGGGCGCCGCGCCGGTCGCTGAGTATCTGCCAGCTCAGACGCGGGCGGGCCACATCGATCCCTAGCGGATTGTCCAGGTACTCACAACGCAAGCGTCCGACGGTGAACGTTGTCATGTCGCCCTCGTGTCATACTTCTGCTGCGCGAGCGCTCGCGCAATCGGCGCCAGTTGGAGCCACCACTGCTCCTTTGGACGGCGGTAGGTGGCATCGACCATATGCGGCAGCTCACCCAGGTCGAAGATCCGCACTCTGCCGTTGATGAAACCGATGAATGCTGCGGCTGCTGTGCCGCGTTCTATTTCTTCGGTCAGGAAGCGGATGCAACGCGCTGCGAGGCGCGTCGCCTGAATCCGATCATAGGGCGAGGGACTCCCGCCCTGCTGCAGATGACCCAGGACGGCGCGGCGAACATCGAACAATCCCTTCCCTTCCTCCTCGAAGAGCGCGCAGATCACGTCAGTCGTGTAGAGGCGGTTGGCGTACTCATTGCGAATCACCAGACTGAGGCGCTTTCCGGCGCGAAATCCTTCGATCATCGTCTGAATATCGGCGCGCAGGTCGTCGAGGGTGATGCCCTCTTCGTGCAGGTACACCCGTTCCGCCCCCGACGCCAGCCCGCTCATCAGCGCCAGGTAGCCGCAGTAGCGACCCATCACCTCGACCACAAAGGTGCGTCGCACTGCCACCGCCGACTGCTTGATGCGATCGAGCGCCTCAACGATAGCGTTCAGCGCGGTGTCGGCGCCGATGCTCAACTCTGAACCGGGCAGGTCATTATTGATCGAAGCAGGCAGGCAGATGATCGGGATGTTGAACGGTTCATACGTATCACGCTCATGGTACAGGCGGTGCGCCGCCTGGTAGCCGTTCCATCCGCCGATGATCAGCAACCCATCGATACTGTGCCTGGTCAACGCGCGTGCAACGGCGGCAAGTTCGTCGCCGGACGGGACACGGCGGCTGGTGCCCAATTCTGCGCCTCCCATTGGTCCCCATCCATCTACCATCTGCCATTCGCACTCGCTGACGTGACCGGCAATGAGACCATCAAAGCCATTGCGCACAACCAGCATTGTGTGTCCCTGATCGAGACCAAGGCGCACGGCTGCGCGCACCGCCGTATTCATACCGGGTGCGGGTCCTCCCGCGTGCAGCAGCGCAATCCGTCGTCGGCGCGGGCGCGTTACGCTCGGCAGGGCGCTGGCGAGCGCCTGGAACGTCTGGAACATCTCGGTGAAACTGCCGCCGCGCAGTTCCATCGCGCGCTGATAATCGCCAGCGTCAATCGCTGCGCTGACCTGCTGCGTCTGTTCAACGCAGTACATGAGCGGCTGGCGCGTGATTCGATTGTAGCGCATACCAATCAACTGCGGCTCACTCTCAGGTGTGGCGCTCAACAGTTCTTCAACAGCGGCATACCCGACAAGCGTGCTCATCCAGCGATCAAAGGCGCTTGGCGTGCCGCCACGCTGCACGTGCCCCAGGATGGTAACGCGCGCATCTTCTTGCAGACGCTCCTCCAGAACACGGCGTACATACTCTGAGGCAATCGGATTTCCCTCGCGATCGCGCGCACCCTCAGCCACGACCACGATGCTCTCGCGGCGACCGGCGGCGCGCCCGGCGCGTAACAGCGCGCACATGCGCTCCTCCCAGCCTGGTTCGGGCGGATTTTCGGGAATGAGCACATAGTCGGCGCCGCCAGCGATCGCACCCATCAGCGCCAGGTACCCGCAGTGGCGCCCCATCACCTCGACGACGAACGTGCGCTGATGGCTGGCCGCTGTGCTAACCAGCGCATCGATTGCGGCAGTGATCCGGTGCAGCGCCGAATCCGCGCCAATCGTCATATCGGTGCCATAGAAATCGTTGTCAATTGAACCAACCAGCCCGACCAGCGCCAGGAACGGGTATTGCGCCGCCGTTTCGCGCGACAGTCTGCCGGTTTCGACCAGTTCCGCCAGCAGACCAGGCCACTCGCGGCGGAATGTGTCGGCGCCGGTCAGGCTTCCATCGCCGCCGATCACCACCAGGCGATTGATCCCGCGCTCAATCAGATTAGCGGCAGCCTGCAGGCGCCCTTCGCGGGTGCGAAACTCACGGCTGCGCGCTGTGCCGATAATTGTTCCGCCGCGATGCATGATGCCGCCGACATCATCCCAACTGAGCGGACGGATACGGTTGCCGCCCTCCACCATACCGCGATATCCTTCATAAATCGCATACACCGGCACGCCTCGACTCAGCGCCGTGCGCACCACAGCGCGTAAAGCAGCGTTCATTCCCTGCGCATCGCCCCCGCTGGTCAGCACGCCGATGCCTGTTGGCTGCATCATACGCTCTCTCCTTCCATCGCTGTGCGAACCGAGGCGTCCGATAACGCCCGCACACTCTCCACTCCCCGTCGCGTATAATACCAGCCTTTTGATGTTGCGCGACTCGGAACCTTATACGACGACTCTTTACTGTACGGGTACATGTGTTGTGATATGATCAGGTTAAAAAGGCGGGTCTCTTCGCCGTTGGCGTCTTCTCCGCGCGTGTTCCTGTGCACAATGGACGTGGCGCATCAGGTTCGATACTTTTCAGCAAAGCTCACACAAAGGCGAAAGGAACAAAGACGCTGGACCAGGAAGCGATTGACAATTGCTCGAAAACCAAACTTTTTGTGTAAAGGTATCGTTGAGTCTTATTGCTCGTGGGATTCTGAGAGCGCGTCTCGTATCGATGATGAGCGAGAGGAGCAGAGCAATGGCGCCGATTCTTGTGATGGGGTTAGGGAATGTGATCCTTCGTGATGAAGGGTTGGGTGTGCGTGCATTACAGCGTCTGCTGGAACGATACGCATTGCCCGAAGAAGTTGAAGCGATCGATGCCGGCGCGCTGGGATTAT
Organism: Roseiflexus sp.; assembly: GCA_025055265.1. GTDB lineage: Bacteria > Chloroflexota > Chloroflexia > Chloroflexales > Roseiflexaceae > Roseiflexus. The sequence goes on along the minus strand of JANWXL010000102.1, from coordinate 1,300 downwards.
CGTTGCTCTCGTTCCTCGATGGCGTTGAGGACGTGCTGATCATCGACGCCGTTCACAGCGGCAGGCGATCAGGGACGCTCGTGCGCCTCGAAGGGGAAGAGATCGCTCGCGCCGAAGCCATGCATCTCCTGCCGCCGGATGTTCGTTTGCAGGAATTGATCGCTCTGCACGGCATGGCGGGGTCGTCGCCGCAGCGGTTGGTGCTGTGGGGAATGGAACCAGAGATCTCGGAACCAGGACTGGAATTGACCCCTGAATGCGAAGCGCAGCTTGACGCCCTGGTTGATGCAGTTGTACAGGAACTTCGCTCGTGGGGCGTCGATGTTCGACCGCTCCAGGAGTGTCAGACTGGTTAGGAGAACGGCGCCGCCGGTTTCACTCCTGAATTTGAACGTTTATCTGTTGAAACAGAGTGTCAGACTGGTTAGGAGAACGGCGCCGCCGGTTTCATCCAGTCAGGCGGCGGACCGCCGTCGCAGATCGCCAGCAACTCGTCAATCGACTCGTTGATCGAAATCGCCCCTGCCAGCACCGGTTCGCGGTAGCGCGCTACCCAGGTGTAGATGCGGGGCCAGCCAGTGCGAAACTCGTCGTACACCAGCCGCGCCGCCGGTCCGCTTGTCTCAAGGTATCCCGTTGCGATGAAATCATAATCAGCGCGTTCACGGTCGTAGGGCACACGCACAATCTCGGCGCGCCAGGCGCCATTGCGCCACTCCATGCGCCCGTAGCACGCGCGTGTGTCACCGTCGAACGGCAACCCCACCGAACCGACATTCACCACCAGCGTTGAGTCGACCCGCCGGATGAGCGGGCGGTGTGTATGCCCGACAACGATCAGTGGGCACGGCGGTGCGATCTGCTCGCGCAGTTCATCATCCGGCGTCGTCGCCAGCACATTGTCGCGGTTATGGCGCATCGAGGCATGCACAATACGCGCCTCGCCGCCAACCGGATCGTACAGACGCACAATCTCCGGCATCTTTTCGAGATCCGCCGCCGCAGCGCCGAGTTGGTCCGCCGTCCAGCGCACATTGCGCCGGATGACACCCTCGATGCCGGGGCGATCGGTTGGATCGTGGACCACGGAGATGACGTAATCTTCGTGGTTGCCGCGGATCAGGCGCCAGCCGCTATCGGCGGCGCGTTCCTGAACAAAGCGCAGGCACGCCAGCGACGACGGACCCCGATTGACAATATCTCCCCCGACAACAATGACGTCGGGATGCCAGGAGTCAATATCGGCGGCGACGGCTTCGAGCGCGGGGAGGTTTCCGTGAATGTCGGCAAGAACGGCGAG